>PAJN01000036.1 GCA_002710205.1 Methanobacteriota archaeon
CGTTATGTCAGTACTTGATGGGATAGTCAGAGTCGTAGCAGATTCTGATTTAGATGGGCTGATGGCAGCAGCAGTTCTGAAGGCTAGCAAGCCAGAACTAGAGGTTCATTTTGCACATCCGGCCTTACTTAGAGCAGGCAGCATAGACCACCTTATTGACAGAGAAACAGCAATTTGTGATTTGCCATTTCACGAAGATTGTGGACTGTACCTAGACCATCATCTTACCAATCGTCCCAATTCAGAACAACAGTCAGTGTTCGAGAAGAAAGGTGGAATTTGTCATTGGAGGGACACACCTTCAGCAGCTCGCGCAGCGTATGATTTGATGAAGAGCGAACTAGATCTTTCGCACTTGGATGAAGTCATGCCAATTGTTGATGCCTTGGATTCAGGAGGAATTTCTCTTGAAGATTTCATGCAGGACGGCCCGATTATTCGCTTATCACGCTCACTATCACTTTCAGACCCTGAGCATATGCAAGTTGTACTCAATCAGTTTGCCTCAGGATTATCTTTGGCAGATATTTTGGATAGCCACACCTCACTTCTTGAGGGGCTGTGCGATGAAAGGGAAATCCAAGCAAAAGCAGTGGAAGAGAATACTAGGATTGTCGACAAATTAGCAATTTGTGATTTGAGTGAAACCGGAATTAGAAGCAACGGATATCTGGTTACGGCAATTGCTGGACCTGAGGCGATTGCATGTTGCGTAATTCATGGTTTCATGGATGGTAGCATAGAGGATCCAAATCATCCAGCCCTGGGAGCATCATTCTATGCGAACTCGTTTAGAGAAGAAGATAATCCGTACGACTTGTCTTTGCTTGCAACACTTCTGGATGAGACAGGAGGCGGGCATGCTAATGCTTGCGGCTGTCGTATACAGGCTGCAGATGGAACAGGTCGCAAATTAGTTGAATCGGATAAGGAAAATAATCTCCAAAAATGGTTAGAACTATGGGCTAATCGAGATAGCAAAATGCTTCGCTGAATCGCTTTATTTTTGTAAGAAAATTTGACGGACTTCATACATTATTTGATATACTAATTTTCAAGCGGTCGGCCATGGAAGGAGTGACCGACCCTAAGATGCTTGAAGGCCGTGCTTTCTACAAGTTAGGTGAGTTTACTTACGACCATAGAAAGAAAGTTTTGGTTATTGGAATCCTTGCTTGTTTGGCAATGGCATCATTGATGACAATGGGCTCAAATTGGGCAGAATCTTGGGGAGAGGGGGACCTCGAATCAATGAATGCTGGCAAGATGTATGATGACGCCTTTTCTTCAGAAGAAGGCTCTCAATCATTCACTTACCTTGTATTCCACCCGACTTTAGATGACAACTCTAGCGAATGGCAAGATGCTGTTACCGAAGCATTGAGTGATTTTGCTAGCCTAGATGATGTTTTCATCGAATACTCCTGGGAGAAAACTGGCGATGAGAGGGGCGAATTTATTCATGAAGATAGTGAAGGCTTCTGGGCTTTGAATGTTATAACCATAAATTTGGAACGTTCCGAAGCTAAGGAATTGTACGCTGAAAATTGGGAAGATGTGGAAATATACGATGAGGATTTTGAGACCTGGCGAACAGGTGGAGTTGCAATCGACGTAATTTTTGATAAGAGAATCCAAGATGATTTGATTACGGCAGAACTTGTTTCAGGACCACTGTCTTTAATCATTTTAATTATCGTATTCGGTACATTAATCGCTGCATTTTTGCCGTTATCTATTGCATTTTTCACAGTGCTATCTGCTATGGGTGTGACTATTTGGCTTTCTAACGTGACTGATGTCACTCAATACGCTGTGAATATTATTTCTCTGATTGGAATCGGAGTCTCGATCGATTACTCTCTGTTTATGGTAAACCGGTTCCGTGAAGAGACCAGTAGGGGCCACGACATTAGGACCTCAACCGCCATGACCGTTGCAACAGCTGGTAAAGCAGTATTCTTCAGCGGAGTAACTGTTGGAATCGGCTTAATGGGAATGCTATTCTTTGAGAATACAGGGATTCCAAGTCTCGGTATTGGAGGTACATTAGCCGTTTCTATTGCTATGATTTATTCATTAGTTGTTTTACCTTCAATAATGGCAATAATTGGTTCAGGGGTGAACTTTCCTGTGATTTCTTGGTTGATAAATAGGATCAATAATAGTAGTAAAATTCCAATTAAAATACCTAATTTTGCAGATAAAATGCCCACATTTGATACAAAAAACGATTCGGAAGAGGGGATTTGGTCGAGGATTGCAAAGACTGTAATGGAACGCCCTTGGACGATATTGATTCCTACATTGGTAATCCTTCTCGGAGCAGGATTACCGTTCTTCCAAGCAGAGTTTTCTATGGCCTCTAGAGATGCTCTACCTCCTGATGATGAGACCCGTGTTGGGTTTGAACACTTAGATGACAAATGGCCCGAAAGCGCAGCAAACTCTGCACTGATTGTCCTCGACTTTGACGGCGAAGACCCGCTTGAGGAAAACAACATTCGTATGATGTATAGATGGGCGAGCGAACAAGTCAATGACTCCCGTGTAATCGATGGTTTTGGTTATGCTTTGGGCCCGATACCCGGAATGTCTGAAGATGAAGTCGTAGACTTCTGGAATAGCGACGAATTGTCTCCGCAGATGAATGCAACTCGGGAATATAGTCGTCAGTTGTTTTTAGCAAACAGCACGACATATTTCGTATTCTCTTTGGAAGGACCAATTACGGGTGCAGAAAGTAGAGAATTTGTTAGCGATATTCGCAATGATAGATCCTCTTTAATTGACGATTTAGTAATCGGAGACGAAGGTGCCTTACTAGTTGCTGGCTTCGCAGCATACAGTCTAGATACGCTAGATGCAATCGCAGATAATTTACCAATCGCATTGGCATTTATTCTCATCTCAACAATAATATTAATCTTCATTCAAGTTCGCAGTATTATTATTCCAATCAAAGCGATTGTGATGAATATTTTATCAATTTCAGCATCGTTTGGGATGTTGGTATTCGTATTCCAGTGGGGTTATGGAGCCGATTTACTGAATTTCACACCTCAGCCGATAGAGGCAACTAATCCTGTGATTATGTTTTGTATCGTATTTGGTTTATCGATGGATTATGAGGTATTGATGTTATCAAGAATCCATGAGGAATGGGAAAGGACTGGAGACAATACTTTAGCGGTTGCAAATGGGCTCCAGAGAACTGGACGGCTAATTACGGGTGCAGCGGCGATCATGGTCGTAGTGTTCAGTGCATTCGGGCTATCTTCAGTTGTAATCTTGAAGCAGATTGGCCTGGGTCTCGCATTGGCAATTCTAATCGATGCGACAATTGTTCGGGCACTTGTCGTTCCAGCGACGATGCGATTGATGGGCAAATGGAATTGGTGGAGCCCGAAATGGTTAGGGGGCTCCGACGACATCAAAGATGTAGAGGAATCCGAGGAATGAATGGAAAATCATCAGGGCAATTAGCAAGTCTGCAGCCCTGCCATGTTTTGTTTTTTGCAACTTGTCTTTTCGTGATTTTCTCCCCCAGCGGGCCATTACCCAAAGTAGAATTATTCCAATAGGGCCTGTGAATCCATGAAGACTACCAGGTAGCAAACCAAGTCCAGTGTACCATCTTGCAGTGAAAGCGATCATTACCGAAATAATAGCTGCTTGTAGGATTCTTTCCCCTACTTTTTCGTGACGCTCCAATTCTTTTTGGCGCTCAGTACCTTTCATCTCACGAGTTTTTCTTTTCCAGCCATACTGCCACCACATCCATGCTATGATTGCAACCGCCGTAATGGGGTGCAGAAGCAAGATTATGGTGTCCGCTGTTGCCATTATTCTGTACTCCGGGGGCTCCCCTATCATTGTTGTTTGGAATGATTTGGAGCCGGTGGCTCTAAAGAGGTCCGACGAGGGGCAACACCCCGTAGGGGTGAGTATGCTGCAAGAGAACAATCTAGCAACCTGCCTCAATACGGGGATGAAGGGAAACCTCCCTCCTCGCTCTCGACAATCGAAAGTTGCAAAAACTGCTGAATGGAGAGCCCTTGACAAACCTTGGAAATCATTGTTGTTAATCGGATTAAATGAAGTACAACTTCCTGAGGAAGATGACGGACCTTCAGTTCCAATGATGAGAGCTCGTAGAGGGTCACGTGCCAGAAGAGGCTCACGCAGTGCCGCTGGACCTATGGAATGGTTGCCTAAAGCAGAGGATGTCTTGATCGACGATGGTTCACCAGCAGCATATCGTCTAGCAGTTCTGCTAATCAGGAAGACTCTATTTTCCGAGGATTGGGATGATTCTTGGGATGAAATAGTGGACGATTTAAGAGAAAAGGCCACCAACAATGGAGTTCACCCAGTATGGTCCAAAATGGCGGAAGCAACTCCAATTCTAGCGCAATTTGCAGCATTCCCGCAAACCGAGGTTGAGGAACTAGAGTCTGATAATTTTGAAATGGATGTCGCACGAATTGATCCATCAAATTCTAAATCCTTGGCAAATACTCTGGCCAAACTTGAGACAAAATCCTCAGATGCTACAATAAAGATGGCTCTTCAAAAAGCAAAGGCTCAAATCAAAGGAAAGAGAGGATTGAGAGATATTTCAGGTCTAGAAAATCTAGAAGGAGATGCATCGATAATCAGCGTTCTGTTGAATATACACCTTGGAAATGACGCCACAGATTCACTGAAAGAATTAGCGAAATCAGAATCTGATTTGGCAGACGCTTTTACAGATTTGATTCACTTGAGAAATGGAATCGCCAATGATTGGAATAAATCTAGATCATTGACTAATGGTGACGAACTATCTTTGGCTAGAAAACGGGAAGCATGGGGCCTAATGCCCTCTGAAGCATCTGAACTTTCTAGCAAAGATATCCAAGAAGGGATGGAGGCTGCCACTACTTCTCAGCAAAGGGAATCTCTAACTTGGTGGAAACTTTCTGCATTGGTTCGTGAAGGTTCAATCGAAGAAGCACTTGATTTGCTTAAATCGCAAACAGTTGAGCCAGATGCGGATATGGAAACTTTAATTCCAATCGTCAAGGAATTGGGTGAAGATGCCTTCTCTTGGCTAGCATCTCAAATTGAAAACTTAGCACAAGAATCTCTATCGGAAATAGTCGCTGATGAAGAAATCGGCAGTACCCTTCGCCTAGCTACTGCTCGTAGAATGCATGATATGGGCGCCTCATTGGGTATTGCTGCTTCCATAGACCTATTCACCCGCGGTCTTGATTTAACTCGCTTAGCAGAGATTTTATTTGTTGACGAACAGAGATGTATTGATTATCCATATGCAACTCTGTTAGTAGTTCACCTACTTCCTGCAAAAACGAAAGGTTGGGATTTCGCAACAATCAGAAAGGCGAGAAGAAATGCGCTTTCAACAGTAGAAAATGCGGATGTCCCTAGTGCTTTTTCAGCGGCTAGTCGAGGTCTAATTTTGATGCTTGATGGTGCTGCGCAATCTGATGATAATTGGGTTGTAGACACTCTTGACAAAAATGGAATTAAGGCATTCAACAACTGCAAGCAAGCACTGAAGGATGGAGGAGATGGGCTTGCAGACTCCAAAGTATTGGACAACCTTGTCAAGAGCGTTGGTGAAGCAAAATTGACTGACGTTGAGTCACGATTATTCAATGCTGTAATTGACACATTACGCTTGAATAGAGCATCTTGGCTGTTGCAAACTGGTAAATCAAAGGGAGTGGTTGAATTGCTGGACGGTCTCCTTTCAGGAGATGTCACAGCAATGCCAATGATGCAAGCAGTACGTCACCTAGTTCTAGAGTACGATATTGGATTAGCTAATTTGGTATCATGGTATCAAGAAAACGACCCTCAATCTCCTTGGCACACATTAGCCAGAGCAGCAATACATGTTAGCAACGATGACGAATTGAATGCGGCCCGCGATTACAAACGTGCTGGCGATCATGAAGACTTTGATTATGAGCACAAAATATTGTTGCACAGAAAAGCCTTGATTCATCTTGCTCATGCAGAGCAATGGGCAGAAGCAGTGGCTTTGCTAGAACAGGAACCTGCTCTGAAATCTGCTCTAACCAAGAGATTCCAATTGTATCTCAATGTTTCACACGTTGCTTCTAACAAGCGAAATACAGACGAGGCAACGAGGCTGTTAACTAATTTCGTAAAGAGAACTGAGATGGTGAATCAGGAAGATCAATTTGGTAAGGTCGAAAAGGTATCAAGAGTCAAACATTCTGAAGAAGAACTTGACATGTTGAGAAACTATCCTAGTTCACATCCTCGCCCTCTGCCAAGAGAACCTTTCTCTGGAAGGGTAAAAGCAGCTTTGAACTCTTTACAGAGAGAGCGACGCAGGAATCGCCATACCTTCGAGAACCGATATGCTCAGGCTATGATGCATGACCCTTCGGGCGAGGAAATTTATGAAATCGCGCTTGAAGCATCCGCTGAAAAACCATTGGAAGGATTGATGCTACTTGAGAGAGCACAAAACTCTGGAAAATTCAACGTTCTCGATATTAAGAGATTAGCAGATGCAGAAAGAAGATTATTTGCAATTCATAGACATAATTTGCCAATTAAGCAGAGAGCATATTTGCGTCATTTAGCGCTTTCACCCTTGGTCATTGTAGATACCAATATTTTGATTGATGAATTGCAATATAGAATTTCTGAGAGATTAGGAATTAGTTCCGAAGCGTCTCTTGACATTGGTGGAAGAGGTAGTTTCCATCGTATTCTCAAGCATCGTGCACAAGAAGGTGTAATCGAACTATGGCTACCAAAGATAGTTCAAAATGAATTGATTTCTATCGCAGCTGATGTTGAAAGAATCAGAGATAGATTTGCTGACACATTAGTATCAGGGGATGAATTAACTAAGGTACTCAATAAGGAAATATTAGTTGATATTGCCAAAGAGGTAATTTCTGATTTCTCAACATGGAAACCACTTGACTTGCATATTGAAGATGAAGCAGACGATGAAGAAATCCGTGCAGAATTGAAGAATTTCCTAGTTGAACATACTGAGGTATATGATGAGATAACAGCCATGAAGAGAATGCACAGTGAACCTTTGCGTACTGTTATTGATAGTAAGGATATTTATCCCGAAAAAGCGGATCAAACTTTGATGAGTTTGTGCACTGCAATGGCTAATCGCCCACTTGGCGAACTTGGAAGTATACTGATTGCCACTAGAGATTCTGACTTTGCATTAGTCGCTAGAGCAATCGAGGAAAGATTTGGCTTCGGAGTTATTGCTAACAGCCGAAATCTGAATTCTTGGATTTGATTATAATCTCACATATGAGAGATAATCGCTTTGCCGAATTCTGAACATGAAAGTAATTTAGCATCATCCATCAATCTCTCGAAATCGTATGTAACAGTCTTTGCTGAGATTGCCCCCTCCATTCCGCTGACAATCAGATCGGCAGCTTCACTCCAACCCATGTGCCTAAGCATCATTTCAGCTGACAGGATTAGAGAACCTGGGTTTACTTTGTCTTGACCTGCGTATTTGGGAGCAGTGCCGTGCGTTGCTTCAAAGATAGAAATCCCAGTATCGTAATTGATATTTGCACCTGGAGCAATTCCTATTCCTCCCACCTGTGCAGCCAATGCGTCTGAAATGTAGTCTCCATTGAGGTTCATTGTAGAAAGGACTCCATATTCTGCAGGTCGAGTGATGATCTGTTGAAGCATAGCATCAGCAATCACATCCTTGATTGTAATAGTATTACCAGTATTTGGATTTTCAAATGTGCACCATGGTCCACCGTCTAATTCGGTTGCTCCATACTCATCTTTGGCTAACTGGTATCCCCAATCTCTGAATCCACCTTCAGTGAATTTCATGATGTTACCTTTGTGAACTAGTGTAACGCTATCTTTGTCGTTATCTACAGCGTATTGAATTGCAGCACGGACAATTCTAGCAGTGCCTTCTTTGCTGATAGGTTTGATTCCAATTCCAGAAGTATTTGGGAATCGAATCTTGTCTACACCCATTTCATTGACCAAGAAATCCATTACTTTGGCGACTTCAGGCGATCCTGCTTCCCATTCAATTCCAGCATAAACATCTTCACTGTTCTCTCTGAAAATAATCATGTCAACATCGCCAGGAGATTTTACAGGTGACGGAGTACCTTCATACCAGCGAACAGGTCTAACACATGCGAACAAATCCAATTTCTGTCTTAGAGCTACGTTTAGGGAACGAATTCCACCGCCGACAGGGGTGGTTAGGGGGCCTTTGATTGAAACCAAGCCGGTTCGCATAGCATCTAATGTTGCTTCTGGCAACCATTCACCAGTATTGTTGAATGCCTTTTCTCCAGCGAGTGTTTCGCTCCATGTAATCGTTTTTGAACCAGAGTAAGCTTTGGATACAGCAGCATCTACAACCTCAATCATCACCGGAGTGATATCGACTCCAATTCCGTCACCTTCGATATAGTGAACAATTGGGTTATCTGGTACAACTAGAACTCCGTTTTCCATCGTAATTGGACTGCCTGACATGGTGCTCGTTACCACCCAACTTGACCCCCTTCATCAACAAAGCGGTCAACGGTGGTTTCATCTTATAGTGGAAGTTGGGACATTTATGCAAGGAACAGTTGAGTGGACTGGTGGCAAAAATATGGTTGGAATTAATTCCAACGGCCAGCGAATTGAGATGAATTGGGAAGAAGGCCCAAGCCCAATGCAGCTTGCTCTACAGATGGTAGGAGCATGCTCGATTGTCGATGTTGTTATCGGATTGAAAGACCGTGATTTTTCCAAGGTCTGGGTAGATATGGATTCAACACGAAATGATGAGTCTCCTAGGTACTTTACTTCCATGCATTTAGTGTATCATGTTGTAGGTGATGTTCCACAAAAATTGGTGGAGAGAGTAGTGCACAAATCTCATGAAAAATACTGCAGTGTTTCAAACAGTCTGAGAGATGATTGCAAGATAACTTCAGAGGTCATCATTCACTCAAATCATGAGTGATCCATCCTTCATGGACCGATATATTAGTCCAATTTGTTTGCAAACCTGCTGCTTGTAGCAATTGTCCAGGTAGAGTTTCAAGGGCTGTTACCATGACATTAGCCAAACCGTCGTGAATTCTTGCCCATGTACTTCCTAGATTCTCAGGAGCAGGATTAATCGAAACTTTCCCATCAACATTAACGCTAGCCCAAGGTCTAACCAAGCCATTCTCGCCCAAGTCAACAATCATCGATAGTTTCAGATTATTTCCATCTCTTTCTAGTTCAGCAGATGAAGGCATGACTTGGAATCCTTCAGGCAATTCTTCTAGACCACTTTCACCCCTTTGGTGACGCATTGCAACTAGACGTCTAATCCAGGAAAGGATGACTGAATTGCAATACACCAAGTCATTGCTTGGAGGAGTTGTAGAGACTTTACCGTCACCTCTCCATCCCCACGCACAATTATCGTTCTTTACAGGAATTAATTCCGGCATCCAGGAGAGGGGCTTTGATTTAGCATCTGAATGATTAATCAGGACAAATGCGTCTCCTTCTGCTAACTGTGTTGGTTGCATAGGTGCAGATTTAGGGACAGAAATGACGAGTCCTAGAATTATTGCTAGTGGGTCCAGAGCAGCAGGCCAACCGTCTAATGGTCCGGCCTCCTTTTCTAACCAAACCCCTGATGCCAAATCGTCTCCTAGTCCAAGACCATCAGCAAATTGGTAAGCATTAGTCCATGCTGATTTCGATAAGCCTACATCAAGAGCAGCCCTGCCCATGTCGCGAGCACTGGCTGCTAAATTCGCTCGATCATCTAGGCCTTCAAGCCATTCTCTGAGGATTTGATCTCCGTCACCGAATGATCTCCTTTGATTCTTTGACATTTCAGATAACCAAGCTTGTTCTTGGACCGCTCTCTCTTTGTCACTTAATCCCAATTGCTTTTGCAAGGTTTCGAGCATTATGGCACCATCACGTGATAGTGCTCCATCAGACCAAGCTAGTGCTAGGCCATGCTCGAAAGGGGTGGGGGCCATTGATTAGCCTCCGATGATATCTCGAACCAACTGGAGATGTCTCTCAAATGAAAGTCCGAGTTCACCTCTTTTCCTAGCTAATAATTGAACCTCTGAGGGATCTAGGATATCATCAACCCAAACTGTCTCGAGTAGAAGTTTGTAAGTTGATTCAGAAGGGTTATTTTTTGTAGAGTTAGAATTTTCAATTTCAGGAACATCATCATCTTCAAAGGAAATAACAACTTCTTCCATCATGTCATCGTCATCGCCAGATAATGCAGACAATGGGTCATCATCTTCAGCAAACGCTGCTAAAACATCATTGCCGGCTTGGTTAACTGGTTTTGTACCAATTTCTAATTCCGCAAAGGGGTCAATTTCTTCTTCATCATGCTGTGGTAAGTCATTTGTTTCAAAGGGTAACATAGTACTCACTAAAAATATCAAACGACTCATAGTAATTGAAACCATGTATTGATGCACCCTCTGGTCTAAGCCCTTTAGCAAGGATTTCAAGTACTGTAACACCTAATGATTAAACTTGAAAGTAAACGCCTGCAGGGGCTGATATGAAGAGGGTAATAGCGTTGGCAATACTGCTATCCCTCATAGGCAATAGTCAAGCTTTACCTGAAGGAATTGGAGATAGGGCAGACGATGGCTGTTTATGCCATGGCGGTTCAGACGATTCTACCACAGTCAGCGTAGATGGTTTGCCAGAGGTGTACAATTCGTCCATGGAGTATAATCTGACGTTGACAATAGAATCTCCAGTTGAATTAAATGAAGTTCAAGGTGGATTTAGAATCCTCATCTCTCAAGGTGAATTGATAGGCGAAGGTTGGCAAATCATTGATGAAGGATACACGCATACTACAGAAATCAATGATAGGCGCCAATGGGATGCAGTGTGGGTTGCTCCAGAAGCAGATGATGAACTTGCTACTTTTGTGATTCACGGGAACGCAGTCAACGGCAACGGTGCAGTTAGTGATGATGAATGGAATTCTATCACGATAGCAATACCTGGTCCTAATTATACGGGTGAAGTCGTAACACCTGAACTGTCTACAAGGGAAATTTCAGATATCCAAATTACCGTTGGTATAATTGGAATTATTGCCCTATTTGCACTTGCATTCTATGCGATCAAGGATTAGTTTACAAACTCGATATTTCGAGATTTTAGAGCCCTTAACTGTCTATTTTCACTAGCGCCATGAATTTGGTCTGAGCGAACACCGGTTAGGACTAGCATAACTCTGATGTCTTCCCCTAAGCTTTCATCAACAGCAGCACCCCAGATAATTCTAGCATTATCAGAAACCTTTCCTTGAATCAACTTAGCACATTTCTCCGCTTCCCCTAGAGTTAGGCTTGAGCCACCAACTACGTTGATCAATGCGCCACGCGCATCTGAAACATCTAAGTCCAATAGTGGAGAATGTAATGCTTCCAAAGTCGCAGCCTCAGCCCTTCCAGGTCCACTAGCAGCTCCTAGTCCAATCATTGCTACTCCAGAGCCAGAATTGATTACTGCTTTGAGGTCCTCAAAGTCAAGGTTAACCATTCCGTCAGTTGTTAGCAACTCTGTCACACCGGTAATTGCCCTAACCAATAATTCATCTCCTACTCGGAAAGCACTAGCCAAAGGAAGGTCTCTGACGCCTTCTATTTCTAGCAGTCTTTCGTTAGGAATCACGAGTATGGTGTCACAGTATTCACGAAGTCTCTCAAGTCCCCACTCGGCATTTTGCTTGCGTAGAGTTCCTTCAGAATTGAACGGATATGTAACTACAGCAACAGTTAGTGCACCTTGCTCTTTGGCAAGACGCGCAATGTGTCCGGCAGCACCGGTTCCTGAACCACCGCCCATTCCTGCTGTGATAATTGCTAACTGAGTATCATCAGTNATCTTTCTCAGTATATTTTCACTTTCNAANGCAGCNGCTTCTCCTTTGGTCGGGTCGCCACCGGCTCCTCTGCCTCTTGCAGTTCTACCGATGAGAACTTTATTTTCAAGAGGGCTCATCAGCAATGCCTGTGCATCGGTATTGATTGCATGTCCTGTGACATAGCGATTTTCGAATAATCCTTCTTCGTGTAAGCGGCTTACTGCATTGCATCCAGCGCCACCTGCGCCATAGACTCTGATCCTAGGCTGGAGAGATTCTAACAGACGCTTTAACTCGGCATCATTAGAATCCATTTCTTCAACGCTAGTTGGCCGAATTGCAGGTCCTTCTTCTTCTTCAGCAAGCTCGAGTACGCGATCGATGAGATGTCGCATGGAGCCGCATCCCATTTGCACCTAATTTGAAGGTGCCGCCACCCCATAGGGGTGAGAAGGCGATTGTTCAACCACTATTCAGTCGCGGAGACCGTCTTCACAGACCTGGTAAACACATTCGCCATCAGGTAGGTTTGGAGAGTCAACTAGGCGTGCAATCCTTCTGCCACCCTTTGCCTTTCGCAAGTATAGTCTGAAAGTTGATGCGTGAGCTAGTACGTGTCCACCAATAGGCTTGGTTGGATCTCCCCACATTGCATCTGGCTTGCTCATTACTTGGTTGGTAACTAGGACCAATGCGTTGTTNACATCAGCAAGTTGCTTCAGGTCTTTCAAGTGCCTGTTGAGTTTTTGCTGGCGGTTTGCTAGCATTCCACGTCCTACGAATTCTGCACGGAAGTGGCTTGTTAGGGAATCTACGATAATCATCTTGACATTGATTCCTCTGCTCATGCGCTTGATTTCTTCAGCNAACAGCATTTGGTGCGCTGAATTGTATGCTCTTGCAACGTGAATTCTCTCTAGAACNGCTTCAGGGTCTANGCCGTGNCCTCGTGCCATCTGNGTAATNCTNTCAGGACGGAANGTNTCTTCTGTATCAATGTANAANACGTCNCCATCNAATCCNCCTTGCTCGATTGGCATGGTNCAGTTTACTGCTANTTGGTGGCCAATTTGNGTCTTTCCAGAACCGAATTCTCCGTACACTTCAACCAGTGATTGTGTTTCAAATCCTCCTGCTAGTAGGTCATCAATTGATTGAACCATGCTGGATAATTTCTGAACTTCTCTTCTGCGCTCTAGTAGCGCAGTTCCTGAAACGAAGCCACCGATGTTTGCCATTTTCTTAGCTGCTTGGATAATTTTACCTGCAACTGCTTCGCCTAATTCGGCTTGATCTGCTAGGTCTGGAGGACTCATTACTGCGAGTGCTAGTAACTCATCAAAACCTGCCTCACGTAGTTTTTCAGCTGTTGCTGGGCCTACGCCTGGAAGGTCGTCGATGCTAATCTCCGGTTCTAGTTGCTCCTCCATTGTGATTACCTCTGTATCAGGGGACTCTTCTTCTTTCTGCTTCTTTGACTTGCTCTTTGCTGCCATGAGCCAGACTATCAAGCCTAAGTATATCAAAGAATGAAGGTCTCATATCTCTACTCTGAAAGTGGAGGCTAATGAATCCATGCATTCTCAAAAGCGTACTGCAAGGTTGCAGATTACTTTCACTTTACTTTCACTCTGTACGAGGGTTGATAGCGTCTTCAGAACCTTCTGGATATGCAATGGTGACATCGTTGTTGACATTCACATTGTCACCGTTGGTAACCTCGACATTCAGCCTCCACATTCCTTCAACAGTATCTCTTGTGGTATAATCCCAAGTTTCTGAGGCTCCATTGCCCAATGTTCCGGAGTTGGATGCAATCTCTTCGTCACTTGGATTGTTCAATGACCATGTTACATCAGAATTTCCGCCCAAAAACTGGTTAGGATTTTCTACAGTCGAACTGATTGTTATTCTATCTGCAAGGGGTTGTCCATCTTCGCAGTCAGGTGTAGCATCGAAACTCATTGCAGCCGAAGCGGTGTTAGAGTCAGTCCAAACAATGTGCATGTCGATTCTGACNCTNATTTCNATGCTGTGNGAGTTGCCTTCATCATCCTCAGCAGAGAGTGTGATTTCGAANACNCCATGNGTCATCCAAGTGTAAGAAATAACTGCATTATCAGAAGGGTCTGCTTCAACTGGGNNTGAGCCATCATCAGGGTCGAGCATGATTTTTGTTATTGAGCCATCCTCAGAAGTGCTGTCTGCGAAATCAAAGGACAATTCAACACCGGTGGTAGGGCCTTGCTGCCCGTTATTTACCGATGTTTCAATCATACCAGAGGTTGAGTCATAGAACACAACCAAGTTGATCGGCCCAGAGTATTCATCCGAGCTTGANTCATCTCCTCCAAGGCAACCAGCAAGGCTAGCGCTCAGTAGGGTTAGGGTCACGGCCATTAGACGGAAATTCGCCTTCATCGCTAGACCCTAAGAGGTCCTTATCCAAAAACCTCCCGTCCTANGGACGGATTTTATTGTCGGTGGGTTCAAGAATGCAAACCGTCGCCGGTGGCTTGCTAGCGGGATAGGTTAGCATGGTTCGACCGACGGGCTCATAACCCGTAGATCGATGGTTCAAATCCATCTCCCGCTACCATTTTACGCACTTAGTTAGTACTGTANGTGTGGTAATCATGTGTTGGTACAAGNGAATCTACGGCTGCTTGCAGTCTAGCGTTTGCAGCCTGTTCTCCAGCCATTATAGCAGCGATTTGGCGTTCGATATCAGCTTGAATTTCGCCCCCTAAAATGGCCCCAACTCTGCGAGCATCAGCGGCAGGNTTTCCTTCAATTTCCAGAATGAATGTGCCATTTTTGCTGATCACTGGGCCCGCAAGAGGGTACAGTTTTTGCAATCTCTTGGAAAATCCNCATTGTTCAGCAACATCCAGCGCNGCAGCCAAATGACCAGGCTGCAATTTTTCACATTTTGCAAAGGCTTTCTTGGCTGCACCTTTTTTCCCTGCATTGGAATNAATGAATCCTGCAAGGTGGTAATCTGCAGCAGCAGCGACAAGATCGTGTCCCACTGCTTTACCGTGCTTGTTTCTATGTTTGTGCAAAAGGCCAATCGTGGTTCTGGCGCGTTTGTATTTCCCTCTACTGTTCAATACTCCAGCAAGAATTCTCAATCCCTTGACCAGAATGCCTTGAGTATCATCATCTCTGTCTTTCAGAGCAATCAATTGGTCGACAAGTGCTGAAGCCATTACTTCAGCTCTCTCGCCACGGCCTTCTCGATAATATGCTTCAAGTTGGCTGATTGCCTGTTCTGGATCGGCGGCACCAAACATGAATCTCAGACTTGTTATTGAGGCATGATGTTTAACTCTTGGCTACCCTAGCATAAGTATGGCAGTCAGACCTTTGCGCTCGATTGGAGTGATTGGCACCCCTGGCTGTGGAAAAACCACATTGTGTCAAAATCTCAACCTGCCAGTACTTTCTCTGCGAGATATAGCAGAGGAAAACCAATGCTTGGGCGAAATAGAGTCTGATGGTGCTGCGCAAATGGATGTTGAGAAGCTAGCAGAATTGTGGCAACATCCTGATGAGTTAACCCTGATCGATGGGCATCTGGCACATCATGTTCCAGTCGATGCTTTGATTGTGGTAAGATGCCATCCAGATGAATTGAGGAAACGTTTGTCTCAGCGAGGTTATTCTGCAGGGAAAATTCAAGCAAATGTCGAGGTTGAAATGCTCGGAGGGCCATGGAATGAACTCATTGGAGACTCTAGGCCTATATTCGAAGGTGCAGATGTACAGGGATGGATAGAGGGCGGCTGCCCGCACCATACTACTCCTGATTCAGCNATAGATTGGCTCTCATTACCATAATGCACAAAGGCGTTAGGCTCTCGACGCGGGATATGGCGCTAGAAAAGGGTCGCAATTTATTCAAAAAAATTAGCGAACCTTTAGTTTCCAAATTAGAAGGTACGAATCCTGCAACTCTGACATGGCTTACCTTGCCAACCGGGCTAGCAGCAGCATGGCTAATGATGGAAGCAGGAACTGGCCAAGAAGGGGCGTTAATGTTCCTAGGTGCGGCTTTTTTGATGGCATCAGCAATGGCNCTTGATGGATTGGATGGCAACCTTGCGAGNGCTACTGGAAAAGTGACTCGTTGGGGAGATTATCTTGATCACACATTGGATAGGGTGTTGGATGTAGTTTGGATTTTAGCTCTCGGTTACAACATGGTTTGGTTCGGACATATCGAGTTGGCATGGGTCGCAGCGATGTTAACCATGTTTGGGTCGTATTTGGGCACTCAAGCACAAGCGGTAGCAGGTAGTAGAAACTACGGTGGTTTCAGCAGAGCAGATCGAATGGTTCTTACTTTCGTAGCATTACTTGGTACTGCGGTTATGGCTTATTTGGGAAGCGAACCATGGGGCGAATGGAATGATATTGAAATGAACCCGATTTCCCTAATTATTGCNATTTCNGGAGTGGGCGGAATTTACACCTTTGTAGTGAGATTCTTCAAGGCTCGTGCTGATTTACAAGCACTTGACAAATCCAAGCCTCTATCAACCCCGAAAGGCACTGATAAATCAGATGACTGAAAAAAACTCCGACGAAGATTTGTTTTTATGTCAAACTACCCTTTGTTCACACCGCCTACGGCGGTACTCTCATAACCGAATCACAGAAAGCAGTCAAATGATGGCTGGCGGAATGCTGAACGGTGGGGAACGCAAGACTACCTATTTTGTACTCTTAATATTGCTTGTATCATCACTTCCGATGTTCACAACAGTGAGTGCAGAAGACCAAGGTACTCCGAGCGATTTACAGGCTCAAGACATATCGGTTTCGTTCGATAATGTAAGCGAAACTACGACGATTACATGGAGAAATATCGAACAAACTGGAGGCGATTTAGACCTCTACCAAGAGTTATGGGATGCAACTTACCACGTNTATCGCCATGACGTACCAATTACTCCTGCNAATATTGGTGACTTGAATCCGTGGCACTCTGTAGTGGCATGTGACAAATCCACAATTGGTCAAAACCCTCTGAGCTGCCGAGGNCAGGGCGGTTCAAATCCTCATCCAGGGCATTCTGCAACCTATCAGGTCGGAGCAGGAACNGATGGCCATTTCTACTATGCGATAACAACTGAATTGGATAACGGAAGCATTACTGCGACCTTGGATTTCAATGCTAGTTCTCTACTCGACCCAGTACACGAACTAACAACTCCAATACGCTCTCCATTCAACATTAAGGCTACATTCCATCCTGGAAACAGTCAAACTACAATCGAGTGGATTAACTACAACACGATTAATCCTGTTCTTCCAGAAACAGGTGCNGATGCTTTGCAAATCAACATCTGGCAAACAGATTTCATGGTCGAGAGATCAAATGGTGAAACATTGCTTGAGCCGGGCACTAGNGGNGTTACCAAGTTAGTAACNCTAACTTCCACAGTATCAGAATATGTTCTCAACGTACCTCCTCTAACAAATCGAGAGGTGTATTACTCCGTAACCTATCTTCTACCTAATTGGACCGCAGACGGTTCGAATTACGAAGATACAAGATTCCTTTCAGGCAATGCGATGACAAGCGCTTTGCTAGAAGATAACACGCCGCCAGATAATGTGGATTCTGTTGAAGCAATGTTCACTCCAAATGAAAACGGAACCGGTTATACTAGCATTGTTTGGGACGGTTTAATGTCTGAACAAAATGAAGAATACAGAATTTATCGCCATGGTGAATATTTCAATTCTACAAATGACCCATATGCACAATTGATTGCTACAGTTTCAGAACAAGCAGATACTGACAATGATGGCTCATTTGTATTCCATTACAACATTCCATACAACACATACGGTGATTTCGTTTACTGTGTTGTTGTTGTTGACCAATATGGAGCCTATAACTCCGATATTTCTTCTTCATCGTGTGATATTGTTGACGAAGACTCTGATGAAAACTGGGTCAAGGAGCCGACTAACGTAAAGGCCGAATTCATTGGTAACAGTACCACTAGAGTTACTTGGACTGACCAAGCAGGTGTCGAAGGTGAGAGATACCACATCTGGAGAGGAGCTTGGAGAGTTCAAGGACCCGAATTCGTCGCTAACGCTTCTCTGATTTGGATGGGCAGTGTGTCCGATGGAGTAGAACAATTTGATGTAACTCTACCATCTGGTATCCGTTCCACTAACACTCACTATTTCGTTACGAGTGAAGCATTGTACAATTGCCAAGGATGTAATGGTACAATGATGTATACTGAACTAGTTCAGAATTGGGATGGGCCAGTTATCGAAGACACGGAGATTCCTTCTGAGGCTATAATCAACGATTTGATGATGCTCGGAGAATTACAAGTAGTCGACTTTGAATGGAAGAATTCTATTGAAATCGGTGAGAGTTACTATCTTTATCGCCACTTTGGAGATCCTTTCGGTGATTCAGAATTCGCAATTTCAAATTATACTGACCCTGGGTGGGAATTTATTGAAGGCCCAATTGCAGAGAATGGATTTGCTACAGTAATCAGGGAAATACCAGTTCCAGCCGATACTCAGAGAGATGTGTGGTATGCTGTAATTATTGCAGATTCGTTCGGGAATATCAATCCAACAATTCTTCCAGGTATCGGAGGAAATGCAATGATGGTGACAGAGGACACCCAAGCTCCAGAAATCAGTTACTACATCGCAGATGAAGACGGAATTCCAATTTCTGATAACTCACTTGTTCGTGGTGAATACACACTTAGAGTCGAGGTTTCGGAAATGTTGAACGAATTCCCGATTATCAATATCACAACTTCACAAGGAGGTTCACTGACTGGTGGAAGTGAGCAAGCGATGGTTCTCTTGTCTCAAAACACAAATAACCCAAATAAGGGCCCAGAGTACTTCCAATCATTCTCAATTTCTTCTAGCACAGTTGCTGGAGATTTGATGATTTCAATCAATCTGACAGATTTGGTATTGAATACAATCGATAGAGAAATTTCAGAATTTTCGATCGATGCTAAATCACCCGAAGTGACAATCTTCTCTCCAACATCCGAAAATGATGGAGCGAAATATCTGTATGGAAATGACATAAAAATTGTAGCTGGAGCAACCGATGACGTTGGTATAGTTTCAATGCAAATGAGATTCGTGCAAAACTATGGGACATCATCCTCTGTAACTGAGCCATGGAGAAATGTCAGTGGAGTTACTATCAATGATGATGGAGATTGGACGATTGAAATGGTTTTCAGTTCAGGCAACTTCCTTCCAGGATTACATGAAGTATCAGTTAAGGCAATTGATTCGGCAGGAAATGAGCGTACAAGCAAGATACAATTCATCACCGATTGGTGCCGACACAGAGAAGATGGGAAAACGGTGTGCAATTATTCCGACCCAGTTCCTGAAGACCCTGAAACAATATATCCAGAATTGAATGCAACCGATCCTCCTTACATGATTGCGTGGGTGACTGCTGGAGTCTCTTTCCTTGCAGTAATTGTTTCATTGTTTGTAATTTCATCAGCGATGTCAGGTCCGAAAAAGAAGAAGGATGATGATGACGATGTTGGCGATGATTGGATGAGCGAATTCATTGGTACATCTCAAGAGCCAGACTTTGCTGAAATTACAGGCACTGCGCCCAAAGCTGAAACCAAAACAGCTTCGCCTGACGAAGAAGAGGATGATCCATTCGCAGTTAATGTTGTTCAAACCAAGAGGCGACGCAAGAAGAAAGCCGCAGATGACGACGACGATGACGACGATGACGACGACGATGACGACGATGACGACGATGACGACGACGTCAAGCCAAGAAGGCGTAAGCGTCGCTCCGCAAGTCGTAGAAAAGCTCCAAAGCGTAAGAGGAGTTGATTGAGATTTCAGAGTCAGAAACCTCCAAGATAGGGGTTTTGCAGGCTTTCAGTCCATTTGAGAGTAAGTTGAATTGGTTACTAATCGCTGTTCCAATCACAGTATATTTCTCAATGATTGCCCATGATACAGGGATGAGTTTCGTATTCTCGATGATTGCAATTATGCCCCTTGCTCTATTGATGGGGCACGCTACGGAAGAAATTGCTCTGCGTACTAGCGAATCTCTAGGAGGTTTACTCAATGCAACCTTCGGTAATGCTGTTGAAATTATTATTGCAACACTTGCAATTTACACTGCAGCGACAAATGCAGACCAGGCAGATACAATGATTACGGTCGTTCAAGCAAGCTTAGTAGGTAGTATTCTAGGAAACCTGCTTCTTGTACTTGGATTAGCATTGTTGTGGGGAGGTCTAAATCACCGAAAGCAGGAATTTAACCAGAGAGCGCAGAGTATGAGCGGTTCGCTTTTGTTGATTGCAGTTCTAGCTATGATGATACCAGCCGCAGTAAACATTGGAGGCGGCGGTTTCGATAGTATAGTCCAACTATCTCGCTATGCAGCAATCGTTCTTCTGGTAATCTATGGCCTGGCTTTATTCTTCCAATTAAAGACCCATGCCCACATATTCGCATCGGAAGAAACTGCTCATCACGAAGAACCTAAAATGACCAACAAGGATGCTTGGACTCTTCTTATTCTTGCAACAATCTTAGTTGGTTGGATGGCAGAGATTTTGGTTCATTCTATTGATTCAGCAGCTCAAAAATGGGACATGCCTACATTATTCATTGGTGTAATTTTACTTCCATTCTTTGGTAACGCTGCTGAACATTTCACTGCAGTAATTGTTGCAGGAAAGGACAAGATGGATCTGTCCTTGGGAATTGCAATTGGTTCCAGCGTACAGATAGCGGTATTCGTCGCTCCATTGATGGTAGTCTTTGCCTGGGTGATGGGCGTAGACCTTTCTCTCGAATTCGGACCACTGGAAACTGCTGCAACGTTCCTTTCCGTCTTGGTAGCGAATTCTATTCTTAGAGATGGTACAACTAATTGGCTCGAAGGTGCAATGCTTCTTGCCTGTTACGTTATTTTGGGTCTCAGTTTCTGGATGATGTGATGTAGTCACAAATCTAACATACCAAGTAATTGTTCAAGCATCATGGAGCCTCAATTAGGCGATGTATCAGATGACGGTTTCTGGGTATTAACCGAGTCCGGATGGCAAGCAACAGA
>PAJN01000037.1 GCA_002710205.1 Methanobacteriota archaeon
ATTATATTCATTATCCGCAACCCTTACTATGTTTTTTCATCCTTGAATAATAGGATGGGGTATGGGCTTAGGAAAAAACATACAATCGATGACTACGAGAAAACCTCCGAGTTGTTCCTCTCAAAAACAGACAATTCAAACCTACTCAAAATAAAATATGAGGACTTGTTTGATAATAACTTTCAGGAATTGAAGAACGTTTTTAATTTTTTAAATTTAGAATACTCTTCGATGCTCACCGATTCTCAAGATTATCCGGAAGATATGCCGTCCGAAGAAGATCATGTCAGATTTCGAAATTGGCAGACTAGGCAGAAATTCCGCTGTATGAATGATCCCTCGAGACTCAATCTCTTACCAGAACAAGTAAAGAAAATCTCCGAAATTAAAACAATATCTGATTTGGGATATTCCATGAGGTAGGTGAAGAGTTGTCGGATTTTAGAAGAGTAACCCCGGAAAAGTGCTATGAGGAATCTTTAGATTCTAGGGATGCCTTGATATTGGACTTTCAGAGGGCGAAATTCATCATGAAAAAAGAGTATATGGTAAACTCTATTTCATACCGTCTTTCATACTTATGGTTATTCTTAGAACCCTTGCTATCCGCTCTCGTATTCTTTTTTGTTTTCTCTGTAATCAGGGCTGACTTTAATCTCGCCTCCCTTTTTATAGGTCTTGCAATAATTAGGGGATTCACAATCGGTATGAATTCTGGGCTAAGCACTAGGATACTCGACGGGGGTCTTAAGATAGATCGAGTCAGTTCTCGAGCTATTACAATAGCCTTCTTTATGAAACTAGTAGTGGACTCTCTCTTTGCAGCTTCTGGTGTTGCCGCTATACTGGTAATCTTCTTCGAATCAGGAGTAATCACTATTCTCGCACTATTCGTAGTAAATATCGTGATATCCTTCTGTTCCTACTCATTTTATTCTATTTTTCAGTTTCCCATACTGAGGTCGCCAGATTTTGGACGCCTTCTTAGGTTCACTGGTATTGCGATGTTCTTTGGAAGTCCTGTCCTTTACCCATTGGGGATGACCACTGGCTTTCATAGGACTATTTGCATCTATAATCCATTCTCATATTTCGTCGAACCTGTTCGTTATTTGGCTCTTGGATCCACAGATTACTTACTCCTTAAATCGGAATTAGCTCTTGTGTATTCTCTTTGCTTTTCCGTACTTTTGTTACTATGTATGCTCAGAATCGAGAAAGTGAGATGGGAGACGTCAACATGGGCATAATGGAAGGGCCGTCTATTTCGGTTTCTAACCTCTCAGTTAGCTATCATTCCCTCGAACGAAAGTCACTACTATCAATTGGCAAGAAAACAGAAATAAAGGCTCTTGAGAATATCAATCTTGAAATCAAAAAGGGAGAACTGGTTGCGATTCTAGGTAAAAATGGGTCTGGCAAATCTACCTTATTGAACACAATTTCAGGTCGATTAAAGCCGAAGAAGGGAGAAGTAATTACCCGAGGGAGAGTTTTCACACTAAGAGGGGCAAATCCCGGTTTAATCCCGCAAATTTCCGCGCGGAGAAATGTCCATTTACTCAGTTATGCATATGGGATATCGGACGAAAAAAGAAAATCTTTCGAGGAAGAAGTTGAATCATTTTGCGATTTAGGGGATGCTTATGATAGAAGATTTAGCACATTATCTTCTGGGATGGCTGGAAGGGTCGGATTCGGCTTCACTACTAGCTTGGATCCAGAAATATTGCTTATGGACGAGACTTTGGGTGTCGGAGATGAGGAATTCAGAAAAAAGGCAACTAAAAAAGCAGAGGAATTTATGAAAAGAGGGGAGACCATGCTACTTTCAACTCACTCACTCAATCTGGCGAAGAATATGTGTAGCAGAGGTGTAGTTTTGCATGATGGAAAAATAGTTTTTGACGGCACCTCTTCCGAAGCAGTTTCTCAGTATCTTGAGAATTATCGTGTTTAAGTTTGTGAAATTATGTCCAGAGTACTCATCACTGGTTCTAGTGGGTTTATTGGCTCAAACCTTTTTTCTTGGTTAAAAAAAATAGGTTTCGAGGTGTCCGGATTGGACATTTCTAGCCCGCAATCCCAGTCCGAACGAATATTTTGCTCAGATATTAACTCAATAGACTGGAAAAAATTTGACCTTTCTAGATTCGATACGGTGGTACATTTGGCGGCAAAGATTAGTGTACCAGAATCTCTGGTTAATCCAGAGATTTACTTGGAGACAAATTTTGAATCTACCAAGAGACTATTCCTATCCTGTGTTGAGTCTCGAGTCAGAAAGGTTATTTTTTCCTCTACCGCAGCTGTTTATGGTGAGACGGATCGCGCAATAAAGAGGATTGGAGAAGAAGCAAAAACCCAATCGCCTTATGCGGAAAGTAAACTACTTTCAGAAAAATATGCTCTATCACTTTCAGATCAATTTTCTAATTTTGTGTGTCTTCGTTTTTTCAATGTTTATGGTCCCGGACAATCCTCGACTGGTTCCTACGCATCAGTGATACCTCTCTTTATTGAACGGGCCATCCAGGAAGAGCCAATACACATATTCGGTGATGGAGATCAAACTAGAGATTTCGTACATGTAGATGATGTTTGCAAAACAATAGCGTCATGTATCGAGAAAGATACGGGTAATTTCTTTCTAGCAAACCTTGGTACTGGTTCCGGGACTTCTATAAACGATCTTTCTAGAATTATCTCAAAATTAGCCGTAAGAATGGGACTAAATCCTACTAAAGCAGTACTAAGAAATGCTAGAGAAGGCGACATATACCACTCTATCGCCGACGTATCCGGAATTTCCGAAATCGTCGACTTGGAGTCCTTTATTGACTTGGAAGAGGGCTTATTTGATCTTTTCAATGGAACTATGGATGGGAAAATGGAAAGGTAAAGCCGATGAATTCAGATGATACATCTAGAAAAGAATCACCTCCAAAGGAACCTAGAATCATAAAGTTGGGTAACTTCGCTAGTCCTAAATTAACTCAAGAGTTTTTTAATCGAGAAAATCCATTTGACGAAGGAAAGTCAAAAAATGAAATACTCATCAATCCTGATTCTTGGCCTCTTGAGCCGAATCAAAATTCAGAAATAGAAATCCTTGAGAACGGTCTGTTGGAACTAAAAGTTTTACAAATTGGTAGCACTCCAGGCGTCAAATCAAAAATTCCCCTAACTCTGGAATCTGGAGATTATACCCTCACAGTAGTTGGTTTTGCTGAAGCGGAATCTACTTTCTTTCCATGGGTTATGGATTCAAACAGGGTGAGACTTACACCAACAGTACACATTACTACTCAAGAAGAACCCGTTTCTGTAAAGTTTACGATTATTGAGAGAACTGAAATTGTCTTTGGCGTTCTCTCGCATAGACAAGAATTGGGCGACAGGTGTTACATTAGCTCATTTCATATATCTCGTTCTAGTCATATAGAATCACATTCATCCCGTGGAAATTTTCACTCTGTAATTCATCAAGAATTTATTCCACATCAAAAAACAACTCTCAAAAAAACAATCTCCGGAACTAGGGTATTGTCAGAACCAATCAGTACTCCTGGCGCATATGCCCTTGTAGATGTAATACCAAACTCAATAATTACCCTTCATATCAAGGTTTCAGTAGTCTTCCCAAGTTTAGCCTTCCTTTATGTCGCGGATGCAGTCTCTGGAAATGAATTAATAAAAAGGAATGTGATCTTTGAATCAGAAGAGGGCTACTCTTCAGGCAAACCTACTGAGTTGTACAGCTCACTCGATATCCCCAGTGGAGTATCCCAGATTCGAGCTGGAATACTATTCTCAACAGTCTCCGAACCAAAACAACACGAGATGATCATTCATAATCTGGAATTAACTAGATTCCATAGCCTAAATGACGTAGTAGACGAGTCATATGTGCTGAGTCTCAAAGAAGACTCCCAGAAATATGAATTGTGCAAAAGGCAAGGTGACCGTGTAAATGCCAAATTAACCAGATGGGATGCAGTTGACGGTAATGCAAGCCCTCATTTTGAGGATTGGTCTGAGTATATGGAAAAACCATGGTCTGAGATGGATAAACGACTGGGAAGAAAATCAATAGATAAGCCAGGAGCTTGGGGTTATTTACTCTCAATGAAAGGAATCTTTGAAGATGCTATTGACAAAGGCCATGATACTATTGCCGTTTTCGATGATGATTTCATTTTCTCCAAATCATTTGATCATGGCCTTTCAAAGATTATAGAAATTCTATCGGATAATTGGGAAATATTGTATCTGGGCGCTTCACAGTGGCTTTGGGACGATGTCGCATTGTCAAATCTGCCATATTATGTTCCAGATAAAAACACAAATGGGTCATTTTCCGTCATTTATAAAAAGGCAGTTTTCAGAGAAATAATTCGCCATATAGAGTGCATGGATTCGCCTTTCGATGCCGGCCCCCTAAGGAAAGTTGTGATGGGAAGTGCGTCTGACAAATCTTTTGTCGTATACCCAAATATTGTAATTGCTAATCTAGAAAAAACAGGGATTAGAGATAGTAGAAACCAAAATGAGTTTTCAAAAAGGTTTGGTTGGGACCTATCTCAATTTCCACCAGGATTTACCAAATGGAGTCGAGAGCCCACTATTTTAAGAGATGAAATTGGACAAGAAAAATGCTCAAAAGATTATTTCGTCACTGCAGTTACTACAATTGATAGAAAGGAATATTTACAAAAATTTGTAGAAAGCTGGAAGAAAACCATTTCTCCAAATGTCGATTGTATGCTAATAATTGCAGACGATGGTTCTTCTGATGGAACATTGGAATGGATCTGTTCGGAAATTGATATAGGAAAATGTCGATTGGTCGTAATCAAAAATGATGGGTTAGGAATTGCTAGACAATCAAACAGTATAATCGATTTTGTAAACAAAATGGATCCTATTCCGTCTGTTATCTTCATGTGCAATGATGACATCAGATTCCTAAAGAGGGGATGGGATAATGCCTACTTTTCAGCTATCAAGAGTTCTAATTTCGATCACTTGGTGTATTTTAATCCGGATTGGAAACCCGCGACTCATCAAGAAGGTTCACCAAGATTTGAGGGGCTTTTATCTTCTTGTACGGCCCGGGAAGCTATGGGCTGTTTCTACACCATTACTCCTGATTTGATAAAGAAAATAGGATTCTTCGATGAAGAATCTTTTCCAGTCCGGGGACATTCCCACGTCGACTATTCTTTGAGGGCTTGCAGAGTAGAAGCAAACGATTCACAATTCTTGTATGACATAGCGGATAGTAATGAATACATAGGCATGGTGATGAGGGAAGGTTATAGAAGAACTCACAGAACATTATGGATTTACCCATCTGAATGTTGAAACAAGAGAGAAGATAGAATCTTGGGTGGGATATGCGCTATACAAAGCAGGATATTGGGTCTGGGGACCACATGCGCATGAAGAATACACAAAACCCAAAGAAAANAACAAATGGGNNTATGAAGACTTTCTCGNTAGTGGAGATTTTATCTAAAAATCNATNTTCAAACGNCNTTNATNATNAATCANNATNTTTGATGAATAAGTGGTTTGCTTACGTTCACGAGGGGTTATGCTAAACACCCAAGTTGACAATTACCATGATCACAAGGGGTCGCATTCGGCTCTATTGAACGCTACCCTCTGATTGTAATATCCAAATGAAACAGAATCAAGCGATACGCTCGACAGTTTCTGGAGTGATTCCTTCTTCAGGTGTAACTCTGTAAACCATAATTGACAGGTTTTCAGGTGCGTTTCTGAACTTGGAAACTATCATTGATGTTTCGAAATCTGAACCAATTGTTCTTACTTTGAAATCACAGACCATGTCGGCGATAGCCGCCATTTCTTGCTTAATTGCAGGAGTAATTGTATCGTTTGAAACTGTAACGAACAAGATTCCACGGTGGATTTGAGTGTGTGCTTGCATCATACGCAACATGGCGACAACTCTGCTTGGATCTTCTCTTTGCATGAAGAAATCTAGCGAATCTATTACTGCTCTAAAATAAGGACCCATAGCCATAATCTCGTTAGTCATCTCTGTCAGGAAATCTTGGGTGTCATCATCAACGAATCTAGTCTGGGCTAGGCGTTGAATATCGGGTAGTTTGAATCCTTCCAAACGATAACGGCTAGCTAACAATTCCTTCTCTAATACTCTGGCGTTGTATTCCTCACCGAGCGTTCTAACAGCGATATCTGTAGGCCATTTGTACTTGTTGAAAACCCTTGAAATCTCTAGTTGGCTTTCATTCGTAGAAATCAAGATTGTATTGTCAGGCTCTTCTGCAGGAGAAGTCAATTGCTTTGCAAATAATTCCGAACCTGAACCAGTTTCGGTGAAACCAACAACCAGGAATCCCCTGGGTACACCGCCATTCATCGCATTGTCGAACTTAGGAACGCCAAAACTTCCGACGCTACCAAAGAATTCTTCATCGTCAGGACTGAATTTGATTTGTTTACTCATCTAATCACACTCCTCAATGAATTACTACCTGTCCACGGTCGATAAGATCTGTACAATAAAGGTCTAGATTAGACAGAACCGTAGGTGGGACTTGGTCAGGAATGTTCAGTATTACAGACAGAACTTCTCTCTGTCTGAAAGTGTTGATGAATGTGTGCAGATATTCTGCTAACATTCTTTCTTCATTGTAAATCGCCAAAGCGTTAACTGAGTCTATTAGAACGAAATTTCTCTCATTATTTGAAATTCGTAAGATGTAAAGGGTGCGAAGTAAGACGCTCTCAAGCATGATTGGGCTATCGATGAATGTGATGTTGCTGTAAGGAACTTCAGTTCCTCCTAAAATTCCAGATGAGACTAAGTCTACGAATTGGATGTTGGAAACATCTACGCCAATTGCCTCAAATGCCTCAATAATTTCTACTGCGCCACGTGTGGCACAAATGTATACACCACCCATCTCGAACATTTGCATTAGCGGAATCATTGTGGAAGCAGTGACCATGAATGCATTCGAGTTACCACATCTAACTTGAATTGATGAATTGAGGCTGACCTCGGTTAATTGCTCTGCAATTCTTTGATCTAACTCATACATTTTCAAGCACCCCATCTGTTAGTTTTGTCACTAACTGCTCCCCATTTCAACATAGGAGTTAGCATTACACCAAGCGGTGTTAATTCTATGGCGTGTTTAGCACGACTGTGAGAGGTACCCCTCATCTTAACCACTTGTAGGAATCTAAGCAAGTGGCCCATTCTTTCTACGTCACCCATGACAATAATGCCATCAGCAATCGCTTCTTCTACACCGAAAGATGACCAGTGAGCATTTTCAGTTGCTGATGTTATTTCAGAAATCAAAATGGTTGTGCAACCCAGAGTTGCTAGCTTCTTTCCAAGAGTAAACAAGAAATCTCTAATCAATTGCTCACTCTTAATCTTGTAACAAAGTGTTGTAACAGAATCGATTACAAGTCTTGTAACACCTATTGTGTTAACTATGTCTACAATCGCCTTGATTAAAGCGTGAACGTCATCCAAATCGAATGATGCTTTGTCTAGACCAAGCCATGAATACAGTACATCCATGTCGAATACGTTAATCAGTCCACTATCGATCATGTTCATGTCGAAGAAAGCATACTGACGGATATTTTCTAGCAGCTTAACGCTAGGCTCTGTTGCTGTAAAGTGTGCGCATGCTTCGCCAGCCAGAGCTCCACGAACCAGAAACTCCATCCCCAAAGTTGTCTTTCCCGAACCACAAGTTCCAGCAGCCAAAACAGTTGAACCGTAAGGGATTCCACCACGCAAAATTTCATCCATTCCATGGATGCCCGTGATACAACGGTCTCGGGTGTAAACTGTTGCAGGTTGCATGGCTAACACATAGCCGAATCAATCGCACTAAATGAACGATACGCCAAAAACGCTCAGGCTTCGCCCGGAGTTGGAGAATCAGAAACATCCCATGAACCGGATTGTGAAGGAGGACCTCCATTCCAAACAATCGTGTTATCCAAGAGAATTCCTGAAGACGCAGTCCACTCTATTTTGCAAACTTGAGAGCCTTGACCTTCATCTTCTTGTGCAAATAACATCCTCAACCTACCAGTATTGTCATCTAGGCCACTAACAGAACCTACTCCGAGGAATCCGGTTGATCCTAAATCATACACTACACTTGCGTTGCCTATCTCTTGTGAATTGGGATCTCCACTGAACAGTGCGATCCCCCCTCCAGGAATTACGCCGTCTTTGTACAGATAATCGCTTGATCCTGCGGTTCCACTGCGCTCGAATGACCATCCTTTGAGCGACAGTGCGAAACCGTTGTAATTTTGCACTTCAATCCATTCTGGTGCTCCATTTGAAGGCCGAGGAGAAATTTCAGTAATTCTGAGAACCTTAGGTGCTTTACCTCCGTCATGGACTTCAAGGCTGACCGAGATTACATCATCTCCACTAATGAAAGTCCTACTGGCAACAGATGATGTGCTGGCTGTTGCCCTATCTGATCCCCCATCGAACAGGACTTGGCCAATTCTAGATGTATTTGAAGAGGATTCAACTTGAATCACCAATCTGACTTTTAAGTCATCTGAAAGCCCTAGCCCCCCTGTCATCGCTTCAATACTCACATTTGAAAGAGCATCAATTCGTTCCAAATCAAGTAGACCATTGCTGATGATACCAGGTTGAAGAACACCCTCGTACAGTTTTGTAACTGGAACTAAATGCCACTCTTCTGTTGCATTTGCTTGGTCTCTTACTCCATCAACATATGGAACATACCACCCTTCACCGTTGGTCAACCTATCTAATCCATCTACTGCAGAGCGATCAATTAAATCTGAATAGGGGTCATTGCTGCCTAATTCTAATTGTGCCAAAGACATGAATGCTGTTAGAATCATCAAAAATAAAGTGAATGCAGAGAGGAATTCAACTACTGCTACAACCGCCTCTTCCCCTTGTTCAGGAGATTTACGCGGGTGTTGAATCCCCTGCATAATACAGTGGGGGTGCTCCAGAGTCAAGAGGATGTCGCCCCAACAGTTGTTAATCTCTTCAATTGAGGCCAAAAAGGCTCTAGTCACCGATTGATATTTGAGGGGCGGATGGCAGGACAACATGATGTCCAGCGCGCATGCTGTATCCAGACTGCACTCTTCAAAGAAGAGTATTGGCCTAGTTGCGCTGATGATTTTATCATCATTGGGCGGAATTTTGTTGGCACCTACTGCTACTGCATCTGTGAGTGGTGACTATGAAATTACAACCTCAATTTCGCCACAAGCCGGCATTTATTTGACTGCCTGGGACCCAGTATATATTGAAGTAGAGGTCACCAATACTGGTTTCTTTTACAATCCTGAAAGCCGTTCAATAGAATGGTTCGTGTGCGAAGGAAACCAAACTGAAACCGATTGCTATAACGACAGAGAAGATTACGGGATTGGTTCTATTGAATCACTTGCCATCGGAGCTTCAACCAATTACTCATTCACACAAACGTTCAATTCTTTTGGAGATGAAGGGCCCTATACTCTTGTTTATAGATTCATAGACTCCGACACTGTAACATCAAATGATGTTGCAATTATCAACTTCAACCTAGAGCGCAAATTAGTTGACGTAAGCATTGATGAACAAGACCCTATTTCTCTGTTAGATAATTTAGCAGAATACAATGGTAAATTTATCCTAAATACCGACACTGATTATCAAATGACAATGGACGGAATTGTAAGCTCTTGTGGCTCTTGTGGCCTTGAGGCAGACCTTGGCTGGAAACTATTCGACTCATTTGGAGTTGAGCGTGCAAACTCTTCCACCACATACACCAATTTACCAGATTGGGGCAAGGTTGCTTTCACTAGAGACTTACCTGCATTAAACTTCGATACAGAAGGAGTATACACAATGCAATTCGGAATTCTAGATTCCATTGGAACCCCTTCAGGAGATATGAACTCATTCAATGATTTCCAAAGTGTAGAGGTTGTTTTTGATGATACTGTTGACTTGCAAATCTCGTCCATGTTCCCTCTAAACGCCCCAACATCTGCTGATTACTTCTACGGAAATGATAGTGTAGCAGTCACAATTTCAAATCTAGGCAACCATACTGTTGTAGAGCCTTTAGTGAGATTCACAGTAATGGACTTAGATGACCAAATCGAATCTGAAGAGGATTGCCTTCCTTCTGAGATTCTTCCAGGAGAAGTAGAAACATGCATCTTCGACTTGAATGAAATGGGAGATAAAAAATTGAAAGTGTTCGTTAGCGAAGCACTCAATGAAGGTTTAGATGCTAAACCATCTGATAATATCCTAAACGTTCAGGCAGAAGTGCTAGTTGGTGACATTAATCCTATCATTGAACAAAGTAATTTCTACGGCACCTACAATACAGCAGATAACATCACTTTCAGTGCCAGAACTTCCTCAACTGCAGCCGAACCACTAACCTACAAATGGTATCGAGCAGGAATACAGTTGATTGCAGAAGGGCAAGAAGTTACCATTGCTGCAAGCGACCTGGGTCTTGGCGACCATTACATACAAATCAGGGCGTTCGATTCTTTGAACAACTTAGAATCTGCTACCACTTTGATCACTGTCTTCAACAGCACCGACATTAGCCAAGGCGATTGGATGACCGGTTCTGCAGTAACAAGAACTCATGCCAAAGGCGTAGTCGAATATGACTATCCTTTAGCTGGTGTGAATTACGGACCTGGTCAGGGATTGGAAGCCTTACTCAGGTTTTCAGTTGACGTAGTATCTACGACTGAAGAGCCGAGTGCAGGAATGGATTGGATGGAATTTGATATTAATTTGACCAAACTAATTCCTGATAATGTCCCTAGAGAAAGCATCGCTATACACCAATTACTCGGTTATGAACAGTTAGATTGGGACCCTCTAGATTCTGAAAATTACTACCAATTGATTGACAATGATACTCTGAGAGTACACATTAATCAAAACATGGATTTGCTCCTTGTAGGGGATTTACCAGCACCTGACATCAATCTCTCTTCCCCAGAACTTACCCTTCTACCAGATGGACAAATGAGGCTGGATTGGAATGCTTCAGGAGACATCGAGAATCCTTACTTTGGAGGATGGAACATTTACAGAGTAACCAGCCCAATAACGGCATCAACGTACTTCCCTGACCCCTCAACTACCAGTAGTGAATTCATTTGGAATGGTTTGATGCAGGGGGCACTATCTGCAAGTCTTGAAGGAACTGTTGATTCATGGACTGATGAAAGAGAGTTAGAAACTGGAATATGTTCCTCTTATGCCATCATTCCAACAGACAGAACCGGAGAACCGAATTTCTTGGAGGCAAAGGTTTCTCTTGCTAACGGCGCACCTGGATTAACTTGTGGCGATGCGATTGATCCTAACTCAGAGGTATCTGGATTGAGAGCAACTGTCAGCTACAACAACGACACTTCTTGCTTTAATTTGTACAATGATTGGCATCGATGCTATGAAGTCACATTGGATTGGACGTGGCCAAATAATGAACCAGAAGGTGAAATTACCTGGAACATGTATAGAATTGAACAGAAGCCTAACGATGTAGATTTGAGATATATCCAACCGATTGCGACTGGACTAGTCAATATCCCGGGAGAAGAAGGTTCTTTCACCCAATATGGAACCGAATATGATGGTATAGCGCCATACCGCACTTACTACTACATTCTAACTCCATTAGATAGTGTTGGAAATGAGTTCACACTTGTAGACTATCCTTCCCAAAATGTGGAAAGAGTCTACATTGAAGACCAATATTGGCAATATAACGAATATAGAATTCCTGAACCTGAACCTGAACCTGAACCACCATACGGATTCGAATGGCTAGGGGACCTTCAAGACTACATGGGCATAGAAAACTTCCAAATTGCTGGCATGGTAATGCTACTTACGGTCATGATCAATTTCGTTGGACTTCCATTGATATTGAAGAAGAGAAAGCGTATGAAGAGAGTTATGGCAAGGCGTGCTGCTAATGCCCCTTCAGATTTGGATGACGAATTCCAAGATTTCTTCAACTGAAAATTACAGACCGTCTGTTTTATCTCAAATAGCAAAGTGGGCCGAATGCCTGCGGCGATCGCATAGCCTGGCCATTGCGTCGGATTGCTAATCCGATGGGTCTTCCCACGGGGGTTCGAATCCCCCTCGCCGCGCCTTATACAATCATTCTGCGTTCAGTACTTTCCTCTGTGAATTGGAATTTTTCCAATTGATTACAAACATATTAGCAATAGGCACGGCTAATATGAAACCAATGGTATAGTACCAAATATGCTCACTTGGAACTGCTACGATGTAGACAAATGAAATGAACATCCATGCAAGGTATCCAAGAGAGCGCATAAATGAGGAAAAAGCGAGCGGCATTCTTCCATTTGAATCCAGTTCTTCATTAGGATCTATTTTCCAGACCGAGATTGAATACCACAAGGTAAGGTAACCAGAGATAAAAGCCCAAGCTAATGGCAAACCATATTCTGGCCAGAAACAAGGAACTGAGCCAATTAAGAATAGCAAAATGCAGTAGAATTTCGATTCCTTTAGTGTCCGTTCTGCTCCTTTTACATCAGGTAACATAGGTATTCCGACCTTACCATATTCACCGCTTCGATACAATGCTAAAGCCCAGAAATGGGGAGGAGTCCACGCGAAAATCAAAAAGAATAGCATCCACGGAATTGGCGATCCTAGGTCAAACGGATTCATGTTGTCAGGAATATTTGTTGAAGCAGCCACAATCCAGCCAATAACAGGTGGAGTCGAACCTGCAATGCCACCAATCACTATGTTCTGAGGAGTCCTTCTCTTCAGCCATATTGTGTATATGAATACATAGAATAGAACTGAAAACAATGACCAGAAGGCCGCTTTCCAATGAAATGGAATGAAAACTGCTGTTCCCAGCAGAGCCATACCAATTCCAAATATTAGTGAATGATTAGGAGAAATCCAACCATTTGGAATAGGCCTAGTTCTAGTTCTTGACATTCCTGGGTCTATATCCCTGTCATAAACCATATTGATTGCATTAGAACCGCCAGCGGCCAAGGTTCCTCCCAGTAATGTCACCAAACATGCTTGAAGCGTATCAAACCATGTCCTCTCACCAGATATCGCATCGCTTCTAACCATCAAATCATGAGCTATAATTGCACATATTGCAGTTATCTGTAACAATACGACTACTCGTAATTTCATCAATTGCAAGTAGATTGTGAATAAACCGGGCTTATCATTCATCCTCGGCACCTTCTTCACTTAATCGCAACAACATCAAGCCGATGGATGCACTTAGGAAACTCGCAACTCCTAACACTAGATGCAGTAAAGACAGGCCTTCTGGGAAATCGCCCATCTTAGCATATACGATGTATAGCCCACCAACGAATACATTAGCTAACCAAAATGCTCCCGCTGTATCAAGGCACTTAGCATAAGCATTGTGAACCCCTTGCTCTCTAGCATTTTCTTTGAACTTCATTACACCGAAAATAAGCGCTATTCCTACCACACCAGCACCTATTCTGTGAACCATCTGAATCAGAATTCCACTGTTGTCCAAACTTGGAAGAACATCGCCTTGACACTTTGGCCATCCGTCGGGGAATCCGATTGAGCACCCCTGATTAGCATTAGGAGAAGATGACACCCAGGCTCCTAAAATAAGTAGTAAAAATATGGATGCAGTAAGTAGTGTATATCTCTTGAACTCACTCTGTTTGAATTTAGAAGGGACAGAGAAAACTTTCCATTTTGCACCTTCTATTTTCCTCATTGCAAAGAATTGCCAGAGTAGTATGAAAACGAAACAGCAAGCCAAACCTAAATGCAGGGCTACAGACCAGTCTGCATTGTCAAACCTGACTGTTACCGCACCTGCAATACCCTGTATTGTAAGCAAAATACCCGTAAAGAACGATATCTTGACTAAAGAAGACCCATACAATTCTTTACGTTTCAAAATGATTAGGAAGTTTGCTAAAACTGGTATTGCCATCAAACTTGCTAGTAAGCGATGAATCCATTCAATGAATATCTCAAATGTAGTATATCGGTGGTCAGGACCTCTACTATCGTATTCTTCGGTTTCGTCGTACCATATTCCTTGATCTTCCTGTGATACATCAAATCCCCATGTACCAAAACACTGAGGCCAATCAGGACATGATTCACCTGCATCATAAATTCTAATCGTACCTCCTACCACTATGATCATCATCGCCATAATCGCAATCGCGAGAGGCAATGTGGAGGGTCGGCGGAACCATTTGGATTCCATTGATTTGGGGGGGCTAGAGGCTCCCTTTTAACAAACCGGACTTCGTGCGCCAAGATATGAGGGCAATCTTGGTCGCCTGCCTGTTTGCGACGATTGCATTTTTACCAGTTTCCACGCAAGCACACGGCATTCCAGGGGCGCATTCTGAAGGATACATTGCGGATGTTTTGGTAATCGACTTGAATTGCGAAGAAGAAAACCAAACATGTGTTTCACGCCCAAGCCACATAATCGAGTACTATGGTGCTGATTGGTGTGAAGAATGCCCTGCTGTCGAGGATCAATTGCGAAATGACACCGATAATTCCTCAATCATCATCAGCCACAGGCCATCGTCAAGCGATGACTTTTGGTTGCAAGCATCCAAAGACAGATTCCTCGATGTATACGGTTTGTGGGGTTATCCTACACTTGCAGTAGACGGGCACTACATATTTGCGGGACCAACTCAATCTAGAGAATTGAGCACACTGGTTTCTGAATATGATTCGAATTATTCCGGGATTTCAAATGTGACTCTAATAGACGGAAACATCTCACTGGAAGGTAATTTTACCAATATGTCAATCGATATTTGGACATTGCATGCAGATGAAAACCTAACCAATTTAGTCACCAATCACACGAATTACTCACAATCTAATTCAGTAGACACCAGTGGTGACAAACTAGTGATTGTACTTTCCAAACCCGGCTACATCGCCCTGATCACGGGTTCATCTTTGCCAGCAAATGATTACATTCCAGACGGAGGAATAGATTCGATTGGTACTGAAGATGAGTATGTAAGTGGTTCAACTGTAATAATCATCACTATACTGCTGCTGATGATATCACTTCCAGCAACATACCAATTATTCCAAGTGATGAGGACTCCACCGCCACATTTGGAAGAAGAATGAATCCTCATCTTGTTGCGCAGGGTTCAAGAACAGGACGATGGTCGCAAACTTCGCACGAACTGTGCATGAGGTGTCATTATGGTCAAGCCAAAGAATCCCCACACCCGCTTTGAACGCGCTAGAATTATCGGAGCACGTGCTCTTCAAATTGGAATGGGTGCGCCGCTTAACGCACCTGAAGATGTGCTACGTGAAGCGTTTAAGGAAGAATTAGTATCTCTATATGGAATGGAAGAAGCTTCCGTTAGATTCGTCCTAGACCCGCTAAAAATTGCGATGTACGAATACGATAACGAACTTATTCCAATCGACACTGACCCACACGATGAATGATTCAGTTTTCTGAAGCATATCCATAAAATTCAGGATTCTCTGGATTTGATAGGACTTCTCGCTTAACCAGCATTGTTCTAACTGCCCATAAGTCTGTGAATATTCTATATTTCAGTGTCATATCTAGGTAATCAACACCGCTAGATCCACCAGTACCCATTCTTCGCCCAATCATTCTCTCAACCATTCTGGCATGGTGAGAGCGGAATAGAAGCATAGATTCTTCCAAATCCACTATCGTATCTATTAGTCTCCTTGGCCAAGAAAGTAGAGGCAATTCACGGTAGGATTCAATGAATAGCAACCCAGCCCTAGCAGCTGATACTTCTCCATCTGGTAACAAGAAGTTTCTCGCCCCTTCTATTCCAGATTCGATTCTTGGACGAATAGTTTCTTCTGAACCATGCCCGATTTTAACCATGTGAGCAATTACTGACTCGCCGTGCTGCTCCATTGATTGAAGGTGGCCTTCTACGAAATCATGCAATACTTTCACATCACCAGAAACTCCATTGACAGGTGTTCTGGAAAGCCATCTTTGTAAGACTTCATTCAAAGAAGGAAGTTCGTCAATGCGATTCATTTCTTGCATTACAGAATCGCTTAATTTGCCTTCAGAGTGAAGCTTTCTATTGTGCACCATAGGATCCATTCCTCCAATTCTTTGCTCAGATTCAAGTCCAAGAAGCATTTCTAAAGTCCTCATTTGCCAACTCTCGAACCCAGACGATGTGCCAAGACGATCTCTGAATGCCAAGAAGTCTTGAGGAGCAAGTGTTTCCATAACCTTCCATTGTGAAGCCAGTAAGCGGAATATTTCCGAACAACGTTCTAGGTGGCTCACAATTACTGGTATCTGCTTCTCGTCGACCTCAGTAACATTCATCAGAACCAAGACATCTTCTAGTTCTCTATTTATTTGCTTGAACCATAATTCGAATGCTTGATGTGTCACAATGAAATGCATTTCATGATTAGAAGGCGTAGGGCTGTGGCCCTCTGGACCAGATTGCAATGACAATAATTCGTCTAATTGCAGATAGTTTCCATAGGTCATCCGACTACTGGGAGTCTTCCCGCTCATATTCAATGCAGAGAAGGCAGGGCTTGAAACCTTGACGGATGAAATTATTTCCTTCGCAGCCGATTTAAGATAGAAATTCTAAAGCAAAAAGTACTCTATTTGCGTAATGGATATTAGTAAGACACAGAAGCCGTCGACATGGGCGTAGACATAGGACAGTTGCGAAATTGGCTCGAATCCTATGACCCTGATAGCATCACTATCGGTGTTGTCGCATCTCATTCATCTCTACAAATCCTTCATGGAGCTCGACAAGAAGGTTTCAGAACCCTAGGAATTGCAGTCGGCGAAAATAGACGCAGATTCTATTCAGCATTCCCTGGAGCAGACCCTGATGAATGGTTAATGCTAGACAACTATCAAGAAATGCTGGGTCACGCAGAGTGGTTTAGAGAGAACAATGTGATCATTGTACCTCATGGTTCACTGGTTGAATACCTTGGTAGTGGGAATTTCAAAAATCTACAAGTTCCAACTTTTGGAAACCGTGGAATTCTACACTGGGAAAGTAGTAGAGAAAGGCAGAGACAATGGCTTGAGCAAGGAGGCTGTTCGATGCCTAAGGTCATAGATGACCCCCACGATATCAACGGACCTGTTATTGTCAAATACGCAGGTGCCAAGGGCGGTGAAGGATATTTCATTGCTAGAGATTATCGAGACTTCAGACGGAACGTAAAGTTGGAAGAAGAGTATACAATCCAAGAATATGTTCTAGGTTGCAGATATTATCTCCACTTCTTCTTTGACCCTACTGCTGATGATGGCTTCCAAGTCCAAGGTCGTGGCTCCAATGCAGGAAAGAATCTCGGAAGGTTAGAACTGATGAGTATGGACAGAAGAGACGAATCCAATGTAGACGAGTTCTACAAATTAGGAAGTTTAAGGGACCTACGTGAAATGAGTCTAGAACCTTCATTTGTTGTGACAGGAAACCAGCCAGTAGTTATTCGAGAGAGTTTGCTACCAAGAGCATTTGAGATGGCTGAAGGAACAGTTGCTGCTTCATTCGAATTGGAAGAAGGGTCTAGAGGAATGATTGGCTCATTCTGCTTAGAAACTATCGTCACAGACAAATTAGAATTCAGGGTATTCGAAATAAGTGCAAGGATTGTTGCTGGTTCAAATCCATTCGTGGGAGGTTCACCTTACAGTGACATCAACGAGCCTTTCATGTCTACAGGGCGTAGAATCGCTCGTTCAATCAAGAAGGCTATCGAAAACGACTGTCTAGAAATGATACTATCTTAATCAATCATCTAGAAGGTCTCCAAGTATATCTGGAGTTTCTACAACCGGTCCATCATTAGTTTCTGGCACTGGCTCTTCTACAGGGGTTTCATCTGATTCTTCCGAGCCATCCCATTCACCGCTGTCTAGTGCCGCTAGTCTTTCTTGAGCATTTGCTGCATTGGCAGCTCTTGTTTCAGGGTCATCGATTGTGAACTCACAAATCAACATGATAGGATCGCCGCTGGTAATTTCGCCTTCATATTCCAGAATCTCTCCGCCTGCATTACAAACCACCTTGAAGGCTGTTGGGTCTCTGGAGCGTCGCTTCTTGTGCTTCTTGTAATGGTGAACATATGCCTTGTAAGTGCCACCTGGAGCCTTTCCTTCCGGCCAAACTACATTCTCTACAGGCTTCTTGGTTTCAGGCCGAACATTAGCATCGACATCTAATTCTCCGCCACATGCTGATTCTCTGTTTCCACCGTGGATTCTTTCTCCGGACGGACATACTACGTGCAGATCTAAGTCATTGTAATTGTTCCACATTAGAGAGATTTGAACATCAGATGATTTCGCACCTTCTCTTTCCAACCTCGACCTGAGTTCTTTCATTGCTTCATCAGTAGCCTTGATTGATTCCAACTCAGCAGCTTCGTTTTCAACAATTTCTGCCAGACGCTGCTCTTCTGCTTCAGCAAGTTCGGCCTGCCTTTGCTCCTCAAGTTCCATGGCAATACGCTCTTCTTCTGCGATTCTTTCAGTTTCCTGAGCAATTAGCGCCACTTCAATCTCTTCATCTGTACCTCGCTCTTCAGGCGCTTCAAGATTGAATTCACTGACCAGCATAATCGGGTCTCCAGATGACAATTCGCCCTCATAGTGCTTAATTTCGCCACCTGAATTGACAACTACTCTGAATTTCGTTGGATCCTTGGAGCGTCGCTTCTTGTGCTTCTTGTAATGATGGACGTATACCTTGTATTCGCCAGGTGGCGCCTTGAAATCAGGCCAGACAATGTTCTCGACTGGTTTCTTGGTCTCAGGACGCACGTTGGCATCAACATCCAATTCACCGCCACATTCTGAGACTTTGTTACCGCCGTGGATTCTTTCGCCTGAAGGACACAATACATGTAGATCCAAATCATTGTAATTGTCCCACATTAGTGAAACTTGTACTTCAGATGTCTTTGCACCCTCTCTGTCTAGACGCTTTTCCAGTTCTCTCTCGGCCTGCTCTGAAGCCATTTGTTCTTCGAGAGCATCTGATTCTTCTTGAGCAGCAATTTCTGCTTGTCTTTCTTCTTCGGCTTCTTCCAAATCTTGCTGTCTTTCAGCTTCCCTCTCGGACGCAAGACGCTCTTCTTCTGCTATCCTCTCAGCTTCTCTCTCTGCAGCGAGTTTTCTTGCCTCTTCCAACTCTGCTTCTCGAGCAGCCTCGTACTCTGCCTTCTTGCGTTCTTCTTCAGCTTCAAGTTCAGCAAGTCTAGTCTTCTCTTCTTCCATCAATTTAGCAGCGGCTTCCTCGGCTAATTTCTTGCGAACTTCTTCTTCAGCAAGCATAATTGCTCGCTCATCTCTTTTCTTAGATGCAAGAAGACGCTCAACTTCTGACAATTTTCGGTCAAACTCGTTGTGTGCAGCAGAAAAATCAGGGGCGCCGCGACGTGTTAAATCTTGACGATGGATAGTCATAGTCCGTGAACTGCGGTCATCTTCTCTAACTAACATGAACCAAATTCCAAAGAGGAATGCTCCTCCGAGGAACCCTACCATTAGCCAAGAACCTAGGTCCATTAGAGGGTGCTAGAACAAACTGGGACTTATTTCCATCGCCTATAATTCCAATATTTTACTAGTCTATTGTGACAAATCTTTGACTTTGTCAACCAAATCCATTTTGCTTATTCTCCACATACCAATAGGCGTCAAAGCGATTGAAATTCCAACTATAATTCCAACAATTGTAAATGTAGCAGCAAATTGAGGCTCTATGGTAAAGTAAAATGCCCATTGTACCTGGGATTGTATCAATAATACTGTTCCAAAGAAGGCGAAGATTGCACCTAATATGCCACCAATTAGACCAATGCCAAGGTGCTCCCAGAACATCATCTTGCCAATCTTCTTCATCGGAGCGCCAAGTACTCGTAATGTGGCTAATTCTGTATCTCTTTCTGCCAGATTCATTAGCAAGGTATTGAATAAAACTGCGATAGCAATTATGATCCCTAAGAACTGTACTGAAGCAATAAACTGTTGCTGTTGTTCAAGTAAAGATTCGAATGTTTTGATTGAATCGCTCTTTAGACTATAACCCACCGTGATGTTTGACAAGCCATCCAAAGAAGAATCATCAGGTAATTGAATCAAAATAGATGTAGACTCAACTCCAGTCAAATCGGATAAATCCGCTCTGTGGAAATAAACGGTTCGAGAAACTTCACCTTTGGTTACACCAGTTATCTCAACATCATGCATAGTGTTTCCAACCATGATTGAAACTTCATCACCTGCCTCCCAACCCAAGAATTCAGATGTTCCTTGATCGATTAGAACCTGAGGAGGATTATTGTTAGAAGATGGTAATTTACCATCGAGTAATTCAACAGAAATCATTGATGATTTATCTTCTGAACTTGAAAATTGATCTAACCCATATGCTAACAATTCTCGATTATCATCAACCAATCCTATTGGGAAATTAATCAGTAACTCGTACTTTCCGTCATTGTCTTCCACCCAATCAATCACCGCATCTTCTCCACCGATAGGAGCAGATGCTTGAACATCCCATGACTGCTTATCTTTGATATTTCCAAGCAGACTGTCTTCCATTGAACTCATCATGAAAAGCATTGCACCGAATAGCAACATCGAAATCCCTACGGCAAAAAAGGTGAACCCGACTCTCATTGGTTTGCGCAAACTCGATCTAATCGAGAGCCCTACAGTTGCAGGAAACTTTGATGTCAATCTTTGTAGCTTACGAGATGATACTTTGACTTCATGTTGCCCTCTGAAAACCTTCAATGGTTGTAGACGAGATGCTTGCCAAGCTGGCCTTATTCCCGCTAACAAAACAATAATCATTGCAATAATTACTATTTGAGAAATCAGTGTGAAATCTGTCTCGTATTTTATTGGCAATCCAATAATATCTTCATAGAATGAAAGCATACCTGGTGCACCAACATAATTTCCTAAAAGAACGCCAATAATGGAGCCTAAAACTCCTATAAATAATGGAGCAATGATGTATCCAGGCATAATCGCCATCTTTGGAACCCCTAGAGTTCTAAGCACTGCAATTTCTTTGGCTTGCGATTGAATCAATCTTTGCAAACTGAGGAAGATTGTGATTCCTGCAATTGCTGCAATCATACCTGTGACGTAAGGATACATCTTTGATGCGCCTTCAGCATCGGCACGCAATACCTCAACAGAGAATACACCGGAGCGATCATAAACGCTAACTGGGGAATCATCCACTACGTACATCAATGCGGAAATATCGTTAACCAGCTTGGTAAGTTCAGGGTTTTCATTCACTTCAGTTGTTGATTGGAGGTCGTATATTGGAGATCCTTCAACATCGATTAGAATCATATTGGATGAACCCGCACTCAAATTTGCTAGTTGCTCTAAACCTTCATCTGTCATGTAACCGGTAGCAAATGTTCCAGCCTCTGCGGGTATGGAAGAACCCTCTGTTGAAAAATATAGATGCATAGATTGAAAGCCAATTCCAACAACTTTGTATGTTGATTTCCCATATCCTGAACTTATCTCAATCGTATCTTCAACTTCAACCTCTAGAGCTTTAGCGATGTGACTATCCAGCACTATTTCATCAGGATTTTCAGCGATTCTGCCTGAAGATAAATCGCTGTAAGTTGGCATCCAAACTTTGTCTACCAATCCCTCATCGATGCCGTGCCAGACAGCAGGTATGGCTTTTTCATTACCTCTCGAATCTAAAGTGAACATCATTCCGTTGAGAATCAATCGAGATTCACAAACCTCTAGTTTGTAATCTGAATCCGGCCAATCATTTTCTATGCTTGAACAAATGTTCTCCGAAGTTGATTCATTCCAAATACCACTAGGGTTTTCAACCCACATATCTGGAAGATTTATTCCATCTTCACCATCATAAATCCCATCGTATAGCGAGGTTGCAGCATTCGCATAAGTTCCAAACGAGATGCCAGCAAATACTCCAACTGCCACCATGAAAACCACTGCTGATAAGCGAAGTTTAGTTCGCCACAGGCTCCTAGCCAGTCTCTTGGTTAACAACATCGACATTCGTAACCCTCACTAGTTGACTTTCTCATCTGAAACTATTTTTCCGCTATCTAATCTAATCACACGGGTCGCATATTGTGACAATTTTTCATCGTGTGTGACCATAATTGTAGTGATATCTTCTGCTTCGCAGGCTTTGACCAGCACTTCCATTACCATCTCTGAAGTTTTTGAGTCCAGATTACCTGTTAATTCGTCGCCAAGTAGTAATTTTGGGCTCTTTGCTAAACTTCTGGCTATTGCAACTCTTTGTTGCTGGCCACCACTGATCTCTGCTGGGAACCTATCCACTTCGCTCTCCAATCCTACTAATTTTAACAATTCAAGGGCTCTGTCTTTATCTCTACCGCCAGACAATTCTTGAATCAGTAGAATGTTTTCCAAGACAGTCAAATCCTGAAGTAGGTTGAAAAATTGGAACACATATCCTATGTTTTCTCTTCTGAAAGTAGTCATTTCTTCTGACTTATCCCTAGGGACATCATTTCCAGCAAACGAGTAAGTGCCCGAGGTTGGACTATCCAATGCGGCTACACAATTTAGTAGAGTTGTTTTTCCTGAACCAGATGGGCCCAGAAGGACGATTCTCTCTCCCTTTTCGATTTCTAGATCTATTCCATCAAGAGCCTTGACAACTCCAGAAGCCATATCATAGTGTCTTTCCAACCCGCTAATCTCCATCAGTGGCATATCTAACATGTACCGGTCTTAATTTCGGTTATTAGGCTCTTTCCATATAGGCCCACATTTGAAGTATAACGGACCCGAGGACATATTGTGCGAGAAGTCCAGTTGAAGTGGAATGCCGATTCCATAATTGCTTCTGATATGGGTTTAATCACTCAAGTGGCTTCTGTTTTCGAAGTTGTAGCTCATTTGGAAGTCACAAAGACCGGTGTGCGTCAACTTGTCAAAGTTAAATTCAAAGAAGAAATGGGTCCTGATGATTTGAATGGAATCTCTTACCTAGAGGTAGAGGGCCCTCTAAACCCTTATCCTCTTCCTGAAGTAGGAATGCAAGGATATGTTGTTGTTTGGAACAAACATCCACTCTCTGTAGCCGCTATCAATTTTGATAGCTTGCATGTAATTCCCCCATATGTAATCGGTGAAGATGGAGCACAAATCACAATTCGTGGCCTGCCTCAAGGAGTAAGTGGTTTCCTCAAAGCTGCAAGGGTAATGCTTCCACCAGATAATGTAAATGTGGTAGACGTAGCCGAAATTGAAGATAGTATCAAACAGATTTTGACACCTAAACAGTTGGAAGTTGCCATACTGGCGGTTCAATCAGGATATTACCAAAACCCTAGACAAATCAGTAAGAAAGAACTTTCCGAATTATCAGAAATACCACGCTCTACTTTGCAAGAACACCTTGCTAAAGCAGAAGCAGCACTGGTCGAATGGGCCGTTAAGACTCACCTTTCAAAATAGAAAGCAAAGCCTTGTAATAAACCACTCACTGGGTATAATCATGAGCAAGAACGAAACGCTTCTACCTGGGGGTAAAGGCGTTTGGATTCCAATCGATCATGGAGTTTCTGACTTCCCTGTTGAAGGCTTAGAAAACCTAGACGAATTGATTGAAGCAATATCACATGCTGATGCAATTGTTGCCCAAAAGGGAGTTGTTTCACATTATAATTCTAGCAATGCAAACTTTGTAGCTCATCTTTCTGTTTCAACAAGGCATGCAGGAGATAGAAGTAGCGACAAAATATTGGTTGGAGGAGTTGAAGAGGCTCTTTCCAGAGGCGCTAAGGGTGTTAGTGTCCAGGTGAATATGGGTAGTCCAGACGAACCAGAAATGATTGAAAGACTGGGAATTGTTACACAAGATTCGCATTACTTGGATTGCCCGGTTTTGGGAATGATTTACCCGCGAGGAGAGAATCTAGACATAATGGAAGGCGATGATACAATGGGGGCAGCTCATGCTGCAAGACTTGCATTTGAGTTAGGTTGCGATGTTGTCAAAACCAAATGGACTGGTTCAATTGAGTCTTTCCGTAAAGTAACTTCTTCCGTACCAATTCCGGTATTAATTGCAGGAGGGCCCGCCGGTTCTACTACTGAAGAAACGCTGACTACAGTTCACAAAGCAATGCAAGCTGGCGGAGGAGGAGTTTGTATGGGTAGGCAGGTATTCTCTCACCCTAACCCCAAAGCGATGGTGTCTGCACTGAAAGCAATCATCCATGACGGTTCTAGTGTTGAGAAAGCAATGCAAGATTCTGGATTGTGATATAATGCAAGTATGGCTTGAATCTGGCGACGCTACCGAAGGAGTCGACTTGGTTCTTGGAAATGACTTGCAAATCGATGGTGATGCATTGTACATACATGGTAAGCAAGTTGGCCGCAGAGTAGATGTCAGTAATTCAGAAGGCCAAGCGAAGGCACGTGCCATGGCAGGTAGTGTGGAATGGATTCTTCTAGACCTAGGAGAATGGAAGATGATTCCTATTGAGAATATTATTGCAGCATGCGACGGAGGCCCAACCAAAGTTGCTGCTAGAATTTCATCAGCTGAACAAGTCCTAGGTGCTGTATTCGCCTTACAAATCGGTGTTGATGCATTGCTAGTAGACGAAAAAACGCTCCAAACAGCATTGATTGCTAAATCCCAAAGAGGAGAACAATCAATCGAATCAATCGATGAAGCAAACACACAAGAAATGTCATTATCTAATCTAGAAGTTATTGAAGTTCGCGAAGGAGGAGTTGGAGACAGAGTTTGTGTTGACCTAACCTCAATGTTAGACCTTGGAGAAGGTATGATTGTAGGTTCAAGTTCAAAATCAATGATTTTAGTTCATGGTGAAACTGTCGAATCTGAATTTGTTCCGACTAGGCCTTTCAGAGTTAATGCTGGACCGCCTCATTCCTACGTTATGATGGCAGATGGAACAACATCCTACCTCAGTGAATTGAAGATGGGCGATGAAGTGATGGTCGTCAACAGTAACGGAAATTCGCGTAATTGTGTAGTTGGAAGAGTCAAAATTGAAAGGCGCCCGTTTATTTTATTCCGTTGGAAGAATGAAAACGATAATGAAGCAGGGGTTCTCTTGCAGCAAGCGGAGACCGTAAGGCTCATCTCTGAATCCCGAGAACTTGTATCAGTAACTGACCTTGTGCCTGGCATGACACTGCTGGGGTGGGATGGAGGAGTAGGGCGCCACATAGGGCAAACAATCAGCGCTGAAGTGGAAGAAAAATGAGGTGTAAAGATGGCAGTATTGGGTTCTGGTAACTCAAATGGGGGTTGTAGTCTTCTGCATGCTGCTGGAATCGGCTACGGCGCATCACTAGCATTAGATCTTCCAGTAAGAGTTAGACTACTCGATAAACAATCTAAGAGAACATTAGATGACCCTGATGGATTACTTGAACAAGTTTTGATCGCTTGGAAAAATGCTGGCCACCCTGTGCCAGAAGGCGAACTACACTGGTCTGTCAAATCGGAAATACCTCCAAGGCAGGGCCTGAAATCTAGCTCCGCAGTATCTGTTGCTGCAATAAAGGCGCTATGTGATGCCACCGGATTGGAGTTAGAAAATGCAGACATTATTGACATTGCTGCTGCTGCACAATTATCTGCAGGCGTGTCGATTACAGGAAGTTATGATGATTCATGGGCCGCTTTGGAAGGGGGATGGAAATTAGTCGATGCAAATGCTGAAGATGCTCGCTCGGGCTTATTGCTTGAATCTGAAGGCCCATCTTCTGAGGATTGGACTGTAATTTTGGTATGTAGAGGAGATCGAGAGAAAAGGCCAGAATTAGAAGATTTCACATCTCATCAACAAGCATTTGCTCAAGCACTCAATGCACTACAAGAAGGAAAAGAGCTAGTTGCGCTAACTTGGAATGGTCGCGGAGTAGTCGGTGCTTTGAATGACCCTATTGGAAGAAGATTGACCAATGATGCGTTCGTTAACGGAGGAAGAGCCGCTGGAATTTCTGGCTCTGGCCCCGCAATTGTCATTTTTGCTTCAGCTGTTAGCAGACCAACCATTGAAAGAATCAAAAAATGGTACAGCAAATATGACTCTATGGAAGTGATTGAAACTAAGGTCATCAATGCTGATTTCAGTTCTATGGACGAATAACCATATTCTTGAATGAAAGCCGGCTGAACCACCCTGAGACACATGCGCATGAGTCTAGGCGAAAACATGGTTGTAACCCTCTTCGGAGAGTCTCATGGCCCCGCAGTAGGCGCCCTTATAGAAGGAATGCCTCCAAATATTGAGTTTGATTCAGACCAACTTATTGCTGACATGATCGCAAGAAGGCCCGGTTCTGGCTTAGCCAGTAAAAGGAAAGAAACCGATGATGTGGAAATTCTGTCTGGCGTACATTCTGGTAAGACTACAGGAATGCCTATCCTCCTCCTAATAAAGAATCAAGATGTTCGTTCAAAGGATTATTCATTCCTACCATATCAACCACGCCCAGGACATGTTGATCACCCTATCAAGGTCAAAACTGAAGGCGCTGCAGACCTTAGAGGTGGAGGTTCATTCTCTGCTAGGCTGACCGCTGGTTTAGTAGCATCAGCATCACTATCTCGTAACTTGTTACCATCTGATTGGAAAATCGAAGCTAAGGTTGGAGCGCTAGGAGGACTTGAAGGAGATGCTGGAATAGAATTGGCAGAACAGGCCCGTAAAGACGGTGATTCCTTGGGAAGCCGAGTAGACCTTGTCATCTCTGGGCTTCCTGTAGGATTTGGTGAACCTTGGTTTGAAGGAATAGAACCTGCTCTTGCTAGGGCCCTTATGGCAATTCCAGCAGCTAGAGCGGTCGAATTTGGCCGAGGCGTAGGTGCAGGAGAGATGAGAGGTAGTCAGCATAATGACAAATGGGGCGAAGATATGTCTCTGTCCGAAGGTGCTGATGGAGCATTGGGAGGAATGGCTAGCGGCGCACCTATCCATGTCAGAATTACATTCAAACCGCCTAGTGGAATTTCTAAGCCTCAAGAGACATTCAACCAAGTCACAGGTATGATGGAGGAATTAGCTATCAAAGGAAGGCATGACCCCGTAATTGCGCCTCGAGCGCGTCCTGTTGTTGAAGCAGTAGCCAGATTGGTTATTGCAGACCTAGGCATACAAGGAGGATACATCGATGGATGAAATCGTTGTCCACAAATTTGGAGGGTCTTGCCTTCGAGATGGCAACGATATTGACCAGATTGCGGAAATTATCAGAAGCAGTGAAGGAAGGCCGATCATTGTCGTTTCCGCACTCTGGGGTATGACTGACAGATTGATACGCGCATCCAGGGAGCCTAGATATGCCAGTAGATTGGTGCAAGACTTGATCTCTCAGCATTTGCGATTTGCACCGGGCTTAGATACTGGCGAATTCGGAGAATTATTCAACAGAGTTATTTCTGGAATTGCTAAAGAATTGCTAAAATTTTCTAGTGGTGAAGAATCAATGCGTTCTGAAAACCTAATTTTAGCTGCGGGCGAGCGCCTCAGTGCTTTGGCAGTCGCCCATAGATTGCGTAAAAGCGGGATTGAAGATGCCCATCCAGTCGGTGCTGAAGACATCGGTTTGAAATTGAAAGGAATAGGTAGAGCAAAAGAAATCGACATCCAAGCATCCTCAGTTAATCTTGACCGACATGAACTCATTGGAGTTCCAATACTAACCGGTTGGTTTGGTGAAGGTGACGATGGCAATATTGCATTGTTAACCAGAGGAGGTTCCGACCATTCCGCTGCTGCATTCGCCAACTTGATGGACGCATCAAAGCTGATCCTGTGGAAAGATGTTGACGGAATCAAGCAACTTAATCCGCGATGGGGAATTGAGACTCCTTCAATTTCATACCTAGGTTACGGACAGGCCGCTGAACTTTCCATGCATGGAACTCCTGTAATCCATCCAGCCACCGTATATCCATTGATAGAGGAAGGAATACCTATTGAAATCAAGAATTTCCATAACCGTAATTCACCGGTATCAACAATTATTGGGCCTGATATTGAGACTGACGAAATTATCGCAATCGGTTGTCAGCCTGGAGTTGCAATTATCACAGATAATAAGCCCTTAAGCAGTGATTTACTGCTTGAAATAGAAAGATTGGGCATCATTCCTTGGCTAATGAAATCAACTCCAGATGGCTTCAAAATCATCTTGCCGAAACATGATTTACATCATTTGGAAAATATTATTCCCGGAAAAATTAAATTCAAAACCGCCATTATTTCTATCATTGGAAAACCAGATATTGGAATTGAGCATGAACTGATTTCCACTAATGAATATGGAACTAGAATCATTGTTGATACAGATCAACTGCACGATACAATAAGAGAATTGTATCAATCCTTATTCTCTCGCCAAGACTGCAAATGAGTTGGCAGGTCAAGAGCGAATAATGCTCCTACAACCAAGAATACGAATAGTGTACCTAGGGCAACTCCATAGACTGAAATCAATTCAACTGATTCTTCCATCCTTAGAGCGGTTTGCTCAGAGAACAAAGAGATGAATGCTGGTAAGATTGTATTGACTGAAAGAACTAGCATTGCTAGGCTTCCAGCAATTAATGGATTAATTACTAAGGATCGGTGATACTTACCGATAATTTTCTTCACGTTCATTACGTAAACTTCACGAGTTCTAATTGAAGTATCAAGCATACTGAATCTGATTACGCCATTGGACAATTCAAAGTACATGACCAAAAGAACTGCATAAACAACTACCAGAATAGTCAGTAGGAATTGGCTGTCTCCAAATCCAAACAAGTCCTGTGAAAGAGAAACCTTGGAAGATGCGAAACGCATCACTGAAAGAATGAATAAGACGTAAGATGCAAGCATGAATCTAGCATCTCTAGTCATAGTACCCCAGAATCCTGTACCTATTGCACCTGCAACTACCATCAATTGTAGAATGTTTGCAACGGCCATAGAACCGGTAATTGCAAACCAAATTGTTCCTACTGCAGGAGTAACAATGTATGTCAGAATGCCAAGAGCAATCAGTACACCATAGCAACCTAACTGCAAATTTTGAACCATCTTATCTGCAGGTAGGAACTTCATCTTAGGGACCAGTGGGCCTCCAAGTAGACTTTCAACGAAGGAAGGAATTTCAACAGTTGGAATTGCATCCTTAGGAATATCTCCAGATGCATTACCTTTGGCTGCTAGCTTTTTCCTAGAAGGAGCGGAAGAGCGTACGGTCTTACCGTCGTATAGGTGCGCAGTATCGCCTGATTTTGCTGCCATTCATTTCCCTCCTTAGAATCCTCTTGCACCTGCAAGTGCGGTTGATAGTAGCATATCAGGCTCCCAATCCATGATGTTAACTCCAAGTCCTCTTAATTCGCTGATTAAGACATCTCTCTCAGTCTTCAGAACTTCGTAACCAGTACGGTCTAATCTCTTGGCATCAAACTCGAATTCAAGGCTCGATGGTGAAAGAACTGTAACATCAAAATTGCGTGCTCTAAAGTCTCTCAATGCGCTAACTACGGTAGGGTCGTCTTCGAGGTTCGATAGAACGATGATTGGGCTACCCTTGTTTATATGCGGAAGAATCCTGTTCACAACTACTTGCAAAGGAATGTTTCCTCTAGCCATAGCACCAGCAAGTTTAGTCAAGATAACATAGAGTTGCTTCTTACCAGTATCACGGTCAACGCTGACTACTTCATCGCCGTAGGTGATTAGGCCAACAGAGTCACGTCGGCCAAGGAAATACTGAGCAAGGCTTGCAGCAGCTCTGGTTGAGTAAACCAGAGCATTTCTTGAAACAGGGCCTGTTTCGGAAACAGCACGTGAATCAACAATCAGAATAATATCACTGACTGCGTCTCTTTCACGCTCATTTACCATCAGCTTTCCACTTCTTGCATAAGCGGACCAATTGATTGCACGGAATGAGTCGCCTTCGAAATACTCACGTAGTGAGTAGAACTCAGAACCAGGTCCTGGTTGACGAATATTTACTGCTCCAGTGAAAATCTTTGGCACTTTAGACTTGACGAATGTATCTTTCAAATCTTCCATCTTAGGGAACACAAGGAAATCATTGTAGACATGCAGTTCCTTTTCCTTGTGGAACAGTCCGAATGGATCTTGGACACGAACAGCAACCGGTCCAAGACTGTAAAATCCTCTAAGTGGACATTCAACAGTGTATTCGATGAAGGTTTCACGACGTGGACCAAGTTCCATCAAAATGTAATTTGCACCATCTTTGATACGCATTACTTCAGGAACTCGATCTTTCACTTCCAAAATCTTACCCAATGCTGAGTGATTTTGCATACGTAGTGTAACACCAACTTCTCCGTCTTCGAAGATTCTAGCACTGGAGAGCTTGCGCATGGCAGATACATTGGACAGAGAGACTCCTTCCTCTCCAGTCCATTCTTCTGCACGGCGTCCGCTAGCAGCAACATCAGCGTGACCGCCGAATAGTGCTGCCCAAGTTAGGAACACGAAGATTACCACAGCAATGGTAACCAATTGTGAATTCCTCAATGTTAGACCTAGCAGGTACATTGCTACCGCTAAGGAACCTAACATTGCACTCTTACGACTCCACATGCTACTCGCCTCTCTATTTCAGTTCAGGAAATATCAGACAGTTGGCACTGGAACTTCTCGCAAAATAGTTTGAATTACTTCGCCTGCTTCCAATCCTTTGATTTGGTGCTCTGGCTTCAGGATAATTCTGTGTGCGATTGCAAGTTCCGAAACGGTCTTAATGTCATCTGGTGTTACGAAATCACGGCCACGTAGAGCTGCTGCTGCACGTGAGGTCTTCAGTAGAGCCTGAGAACCACGAGGCGATGAACCTACGAGAACACGAGGATCCTCACGAGTTCTGCTTACGATTTCAACCATGTACATACGAAGAGCAGGGTCTACGTATACATCTTCACATGCTTGCTGCATAGCAATAACACGCTGAGGGTCAGTGATGACGTCGACATCGACAGCATCCTTACCACGGTTAATACGGCGGGCTAGAATCTCATCTTCGTCCGCACGATCTGGATAACCAACGCTCATCTTGAACATGAAACGGTCCAACTGCGCTTCAGGAAGCGGGTAGGTACCTTCTTGCTCAACAGGGTTCTGTGTTGCCATAACAATGAACGGTGCTGGTAGTTTGTGAGTGACTGTTCCGATAGTCACCTGCTTCTCCTGCATAGCCTCAAGCAAAGCCGCTTGGGTCTTAGGAGGAGCACGGTTAATCTCGTCAGCTAGTAGCAGGTTACAAAATAGTGGACCTGGCTTGAAGGTGAATTCTCCCTTCTTAGCATCGTAGATGTTTGTACCGGTAATATCTGCAGGTAGCAAATCCGGAGTGAACTGCACACGCTTGAAGTCACAACCCAACGCATCTGCGAAGGTGTTGGTCATCAAAGTCTTAGCAAGTCCTGGATAATCTTCGAACAGTAGGTTACCGTTCGACAAGATGTTAATCAGAACATTGTCAATAACGTGGCTCTTTCCAATAATTACCTTCTGGACTTCGGCGCTGATTGCTTGAGCAATCGCTCCTACTGCCTGAAGACGTTCTCGGACCTCTGGGCTACTTTGGTGTTTAGGCTGTGCCTGTGCCGGTGCAGGTGCTGCTGGTGCAGGTGCTGCTGGTGCTGCTGGTGCAGGTGCTGCAGGGGCTGGGGCCGGTGCTGCTGGGGCTGGTGCCGGAGCAGGTGCAGGCGCTGGTGGCGCTGCTGGGGCCGGAGCCGGTGCTGGCATAGCTGGTGCTACTGGTGCTGCTGGTGCTGCTGGTGCCGGCGCAGGGGG
>PAJN01000038.1 GCA_002710205.1 Methanobacteriota archaeon
TTCAGAACTCTTGATGATGTGGATATTATTCAACAGCCACTGCGAAGAATACAGATTTCCAAGTAACGAATACTTGCTCGTCATTATCCTGTATGGTCGGTGCAAATTGACCAGGTGGTTGGTTGACATTTACCTCAATTCCCAACTCAAAATCTCCATTGCCATATGATTGATCTGTCCAGAGACTTTGCCAATGGGTACTGTCCATACCCATTTGTTGAGTTGGCTGTCCATTATAGCCTGGGAAAACCATCAATTGCAGACTTATTCCAGAACAATCATCACTTGTGCCTGTTAAAATATTATTATTATTATTCCAATCTGCAGGTACATTGTTGGGAATCAAATCTACTGAAACGGTGTCGCAGGGATCCCCTATCTCCCCAGAGGTTTCCCCATATGTTACATTTATTTGTAGCAGACCCATCCCGTTATTTGTGGAAAACATTGCTTGCGATGGAGTATAAGTTATTACTTCGCGAGTTTCATCATTCACGACTCTTGAATCATTAGAACTGTCAGAGGATTCTGTAAATGAAATTGTGAAACTAGGAATATCTCCTTTGCTACTAATCTCGTCTCCTTTTATGACGAAAAACACCGCTCCTTGATAAATCATTAAAGCGATAGCAAAGGTGTAGAAAATTGACAGCTTATTTCTTACAGACTTATCTGCAAAAATGTCTTTNANGATATTNTGAGTCTGNCATCAATTANCACCTGTCCTTTCAATAAGNGCCGNAATTANNCCGTCAGTTTGCCAAACAATTAGCGANANTAGAACTGCAACAATTACGAATATAAGATAAGAATAGTCTACCTTTCTCAATATACCATCAGGCAATTGTATCGATGGAAACCATTTTTTGTCGACATAGTCCCTGATATTAGCTGGATTTGCCACGAGACTATCGAAAGACTTCTCTTCCCAACCAATTCCGAAGGCAATTATGATTCCTAACAGGGCAGCGGTAAGCATCTGATTTATTGGAATAATTGATTGAACTAGTTCTAGGGTGGCAGATGTTGCAACTACGATCAGAATAATCGCCATCAATTTGGCTAGAGGTTTTGTTTCATCGTTAATATCAAAGAATCCATATTTCAACAAAATATACATCGCAATCAAAGAACGTAGTATGGTAAAATGCATCTGAGTTGTGAATGTTTTCCAAAGTTCCTGTACAGTCTGACCGGTTTCTCCAATCCCAAAGATGGTTGATGTTCCTGCGTTTAACACTGCGTAACCTATTGCACCAATTATGAAGTAAAATGACATTACATACATCATGACGCTTGTTTCACCGTTTATTGACTGATAAATTTCTACTGCAAGAATCATAAATCCTACTGCAATACAAAATGTGTATGATGCAAGCCAAAAGTAGTCAAACATTGTTGATGTTATATCAACACCAGACGTCACTGCGCCTAAATCAACGAAGTAGAAATAATCTGCTTGCAGCAACATACCAGGCCACATCATCCAGATATGACCCATCTGCAGGGTTAAAAATAAGCCGCAGACGATTGCAATATTCAGTGAAGATTTGTTTCTCTCTGTACGGTTCATCAGTCTGAAATTGATGTAGATAGTACCCCATGCTAAGCCAGCAATCAGATACAACAATCCCATTGAATGGAACACAGTCCAAGGATTTCCGGTTACATCTAGCATCAATGGAATCAACATCCACACTAACACAATAATTGAAGCAGCGATTTTTAATTGCTTTTTATTTCTCAAAAATGGCACAGGATAAACCAAACTAATCATTACAATACTAGCACCAAATGCATAATCACATATTGTGAGTAATTGGGCCCAAAATTGCCAAACTGTAGTCTCTNCTAGAAAGGATTGATTGAAATATCCAGAAGAAGCATAATGAATCCCTTTAGTGATAAACATCAGTGCAACTAGGTGCCCAGCAATCTCCTCATTCCATTTTAGCTTCTCATTTTTCCTGACAAGCNTAAGAGCGAAGAAACCTANTGCTATACTCAAAATTGCCCCNATGAATAACAATTCAGTTGTATTAGAGGCCATATCTCCGCCACTAGAGTGATGTAAATTAACCTTGGCAGGTTATTACACAAAATTTCTAACAAACTAAGCGAGTGATATTATCTCGAGTTCAAGAACCTAGTGAATCCAAATCTGGCGCCTCTGGTACGCCCTCTGTAGGTTTGTCTAAATTGGACATTTTCTCTATTAATTCCCAATCTGGTTCATCCGGATTACCTGATTTCAATGCATTCTCCAATGTTAATTCAATGACTTCTGTTTCCTGCTCTTCTACAATCGCAGGTGCAATCTCTCGCTCAACCGGTTGAACAGGAGCATCGATTCCTAACTTATTCCATGCAGCAGCAGATTCACCTTCATCAAGAGACCATCCTGCCGCAGTCTCTCTTTCCATTCTCTTAATTTCCGATTTACGCTTTTCATCTTTAGCAGCTTGAACTTCAGCCTCAATTCCAGCCCACATCTCCGCTTCTTCATCTTCGTGCTTTTGTCTTCTTATTGTTTCCAAAGCAAATTTACTAGGTAAGTCGAAACGTTTCCAAAACCACCTAGCGATCGGAATTAGCACAAGTGCGATTGCTAGACCGATTCCTATCCACTGGAATAGGCTCAGTGCCATTTAATCACCTCAGGCATCAAGCGGTATCGAGTTCAGAGGCTTGTTTATCAGCTAGGTGTTCCCACCCATCTGGGTAATCGCCCAATTCAACTACTAGTTCATCAGAACCACCTGGNAACATCGATATGTCAACATCCGCTCCTTCTGGAATATTTCTAAACAATGGACGTTCAGATAATTTCTTGTTGAAGGCGATGAATCCAATTGCTACTATTCCCCAGAATAGTAAGATAATCGTGATACCTGATGGNTTGGTTGGGTCCCAAACATTTGGAGTGTTAGCAATCATATCTCCGAAGTATGATAAAATCAAAACTGTGAACAAGAATGGGAATGCCAAATACATCAGAATATCCCACCAGCGACCGATCCAGATGTCGTTATCTCCAGTATTAATGAAATCGTCACGGAATGCCGAGACGCCTACTCCAAGNTANCCNCGTAAGCCCGGNGCTGCTTCTCCTGCAGCAACTTGGGCTCTCCACTTATGGAATCCATACTTCCAAATTGTGTACGCAATGAATAGTCCGCTGAACATCAATCCATACCCCCATATGTGGTCTTGGACTTCCAAGAATTGTGGGAATGCGGTACCATCATCTGCCATTGTAATCCATAACAATGCCGAAGGTAGACCGAAAATGAATATTGCAACGGATGTCAGAAGAACTGACTTTTGACGCTCATAGCCATGATCTACGAAATTTCTAACACACAATTCAACGGTCGAAATCATCGATGTTATCGCAGCGAATGAAAGCGCAAGGAAGAATCCTGTCATCATTATCCAAGCACCAGTTCCACCTCCAGGTGCTTGTGCAAACACTTCAGGTAGGGCAAGGAAAGTAATCGCAGAAGATCCTCCTGTAACCGTATCAAGTGGGTTTGAGGATACTGCAAATATCGCTGACAAAACAGTCAGACCTGCTATGATTGAAATCGAGTTATTTGCTAACCCCATTGTAAATGCATTGAGAGTTGTATCCTCGTCTTTTCGCATGTAAACCGAGTATGTGATGACCATGCCCATACCTGCAGAACAAGACCATGCTGATTGTGATAAACCATTAATCCAAATCGCTGGATCACTCAACGAACTCCAATTAACGGTAAACATGAACAGGAAACCATCCAAGGTACCGTCGGCCATATCCATGTATAGCGAGAGACCGAGTGACATGAATAGAAGAACGAATAGTGAAATCATCAATACGACATTCACTTTCTCTATCGCCTTTGCACCTTTCCAAATTGCCAACAGTGTGATTGCAATGACTAAGAATTGGAAGAATACAACCGAACCTGGCGATTGTAAGAATTCGTTCCATACAAGTTGAGTATCAACGTCATCTCCAACCAATCCATTTGTTATTCCAAGTTGGAAATACTTGAGACACCAACCTGCTACAACTGCGTAATAGAATCCAATCGCTGTGGAAATCCATGCTGTCCACAGACCCATCCAGGCGTATCCCTTACCTGCGAAAATACGGAAAGTACCGATTGTTCCAGTACGGCTACGCTTACCCAAAGCGAATTCTGCAATAACTAGAGGAATAGACCATACAAACAGGAAAAATAGCCAAGGAATCAGAAATGTTCCACCATCATTGGCTCCGACCATTCTCGGGAAGCGCCAAATGTTTCCAGTACCAATAGCGGCACCGATTGCGGCGAAAATGAGACCCATCCTGCCGCTAAACTCGTCTGAAGATTGGCTCATGCGGATGCCTCCTCCAAGAACTCAGCATCTAAAATTGCGTCTTTGTCGGATTGATCGTCCATCATCATTCGCAAACAGACACCTAGGCCACCCCAGACGAATACTGCAACTGTTGCGAACAACATAACGGAACCGAAAATTGTTCCATAAGGTGCCCTGTAGTCAACTTTAATTTGGTAAACTCCTGAATTTGCAGGATATTCGATCTTTTGAGTTCCTCCCAAAGTAGAGATCATGGCCTTGTAATACATGGTTCCTGATTCATCATCTGCAATCGGTATGTCTGCAACTACCTTGTAGCCAACTCCACTGCCATTCAATAACTCACAACTCGAATCCTCAACAACTGAGAATGGGGCCATTTCCCATGTCCCTTCACTCAACTCTCGCGGACCGAAATCAGAACGCTGTCGAGTTAATTTTTCCATTCGATACATTATGTGTGATTTCGATGTTTCCAGATTAATATCAAATGCAGTATCAAGACACATCGCGATGGGTATGCTGCCTGAAGAAGGAATTGTCAGTTCAGTTGGTTTTTGTAAAAACTGATTTTTTGGAATATTTTCTATCTCAAGGTTTGCTCTTTCTCTAGGATTGTCTGCAATCTTAGCCATGTAGAAAGCAATTCCATTATTTCTTACCGCAATGTGATCTATGTCGTCTTCATGTTGATGGAAAGCTGTACCTATCTCCATAGTGTAACAATATGAGCCATGAACACCATAATGCCAATCACAGAAATCTCCAGTCGTGGCATACAGATCAGAGGATTGAATATTTTCATAATCCGTCATAGTTGCCATTTGATCGCCGTGATAAACGAGTTGATCGTGATCGGTTGTCTGGCAACCGCTGCAATGCCCCCATGGATACAATACCAGTTCGGAGTAGGAGTGATAACTCAATGTTGCCTTGTAATCAGACGCTCCATCGCCATCATCATCATTCATTTCAGTCATATCTTGAATGAATTTGGTCTCTGGCTCTGAATTGCCTCCCATCCAATCTTCATCTGTCTGACCATCATTATCGTCATCCTCNCCGTCGACATTGTCNTCATCTATCAAGCCGTCTCCATCATTATCTCTCAAATCAAAAGGACCGGTATATACNTCGTTATTAATGCCTGATTGTTCATCTTCTGCAGGAGTGCATGTTCCAGGAACNCCTGGNCTTGTGCCTTGGGTTGGGAATCCCCACTCGTATTGGTAATTCCGATTCAAATCTACTCCGTCACAATCTTCGTCTACCGTTTCACTTTGATCTGGCAAAAGCTGAGGCCCGTTATTTCTGAGATTCTTTCTCCATCCACCGCTAGGGCAAGATTCCCAAGCAGGTGCAGGACAGAAAACCTCTTGATCGTAAATGAAACCGTCAGTATTTAGTAATGGAATAAGGTATATTTCGCGATTGTTGATTAGATTAGTCAATTCAACCTCGCTGAAGTCCTCGTCGACCCCAAAGTCTCCAGGATTGCACGGTTTACCGTCTCCATTGCTGTCTTGGTACTGTGCTTCTAAAGCTAAGCAATCTCCATCATCATCAACCTGGCCATCTCCGTCTGCGTCACCCCATGGATCTTCATCAAACATCCCATCTCCGTCATTGTCTACTGGGCCGCCGTCATAGTAGTAAGCGACTGTTTCAAGGAATAACATTGGAGTGGTATGGCTCATCCATTCACGAGCGTGATGGTTTCCAACAATCATGATATCAGGACGATCTGCATAATTTCCAGTATCGCCATTGAAAGCATTGTATTCTCCTTCTTCAACATCTTTAGTAATCTTCAACCAAGGAGAAGCGTGGCCATAGTGCCAACCTTCGTAAGTGTCGGCCGAGGTCTCTTCACCTCTAGCGTTCGTGCCACCGTTTAGTCCTTCATGGAATTGGATGATATCAGGATTATCTCGGGCGATTTCCAACATTCTTGCTTTGATTGTTTCAAAGGTGTAGTACTCCTTGAATTGCATCATTTCGTTGCCGCCCCACGGGAAGATATACTCGCACTGAGGATTACCATCTGAATCGAATTCACAAGTGATGTACTTGCCTTCATCATCTTGGTCCCATTGGTCCCATGGAGCCAATCCTTCACTAGCATCTTGGGCATAAGAAGAGCTCACTACTGGTGAAAGGAATGAAAGTAAAAACGGTAGTAGAAGAATCGTAAGAGATGTCTTTCGGGATTCAAATTGCATGGCTACCGTCTTGGCCAAGACACAACCCCTCTTCAAAGCGTCGTGTCAGTGAATTAGCCCCTTTAGGGGGCTATTTCTGAAAAATTATGCGAAAACAATACCTTCCTTAGGACAACAGACGGAGGCATGCAGAGAATTATCGAAGCCATTCCAGGNCATGACAAAGAATTCTATGGTACAAGTATGGAAAGCGTCATTGCAGCAGCGATTTTGGTCATTTTAATTCTCATTATCAGAGAAATTACTGGAGCTATTTTGCCTAAAATTTTCAGTAGCATCAGTGTTGGAAGTGAAGTTGCCAAACAAGCACTATCTAATTCTGGCAAAGCATTGGGTGTAGCTGCTGGTTGTTGGGTAGGCATGCATCTAATCGAGGATATGGATTGGGTTTTGTCTACATTGCAATTAGTCATGGTGGTTGCAATCGTTGTTACCGCCTTCAGATTCGTGGGCGTAATACATGCATTCGTCTTGTGGACAGATGATGATGGAGAACTCGATGGTTCGCAAAAAACCGTGGTTTCTGCAGCAGAGAGCATAATGAGATTTCTCATCGTGATTTTCGGAATGGTTTTCATCGCAGATGCTCTAGGATTTGATTTGACTACCATGGTNGCAGGANTNGGAATNACTGGGCTNGCACTNGCNCTTGCAGCACAGGACACCATTTCGAACATTTTTGGTGCAACCACGGTTCTATTGGACAGGCCATTTCAAGTTGGAGATTGGGTGGTTATCGGCACTGTAGAAGGTGAAGTGATGGAAATCGGGCTACGAACTACATTGATTCGAACAAGCCTAGACACTGTAATTACCATGCCAAATGCTAACCTAGCCAACACTCCTGTGGAAAATTGGGGTAAGCGTAGATTTAGGAGATGGCAACCGATTTTCAAATTAGATATCAATTCGGACCCGACAAAGGTATCCGATTTCTGTGATGGAGTTGCAGATTTAATTGCAGGGCATGATAAGACAATGAAGGAGGAAGACTCCTTTGCTAGAGTCTCTACATTGGGACCTGATGCCATTGATATCGGCTGTAACATATACTGGAATATTAGCAGTGGAAAAATTGAGAGGGAAGCAAGAGATGGATTCCTAATCGAAGTTATGCAACTAGCAAAAAATCATGGATTAAACTTCCACGATAATCGAAGGCGTCACAGTTCCTGACGCCAATCTGGTTCNGTGAAAGCATAGGCAGTTCCGGAAATTATCCAGATGATTGCAAATGTCCAATACCCGATACTAGGTTGACTTATCTCTCCCGCTCTATCGAGCATAAACGTCGCAATCAATCCAATAATCCCAAGTGGTGACCCCATTAACATCAATCGCATAATTCCCAATTTGGCTTGAAATCNNTCTACCNCAGATAGATATTCATCAATTTTCACAGAGTCTAAATCAAAAGCAACAGCCTCNGCTTTATCCAAAAGATTCAGATCGTATTTGANATGTGCTACACCACCAGTTGCGGTTCGCATAACATCTTCTCCCCAATATTTTGAAGGCATAAATTCTCGCCATTTTAATAGTACATTGTGTTTGATCGCTTGACGAATCATTGGAAGGTTGGTGTCTTTTTTCCAAAGAATCGCTTCGCTAAATGGAATTGGAACAGGCCTCATTCGATCGAGTTCAATTCTAGGTATACCAATTGTATTGTAGCTATGNGGTGCTCTCCACAAAGTATTGGTTTTCAGAGAGTCCTCAATTTTTTTCAATCTATCATTCCAACCATATTCATCTTGGGGAGTATTCCAATTTCCATTGATTAGTGNCTTATGGAGTTCTGCTAATGATTCAGCAGTTACCTTTGCAGCATCTGTGTTTGGATAGACNAAAATGTGATCNCCGTCTCTATCAAGTCCTGCAAAAGGGAGTTGCAAATGAGTTTCTAAAGCCTGTCGAAGTTGAGGGTTTCTCCAAAGGCGAGAGGTTTGCTTTCCTGTNGGAATNGGNACAATCAATGCTNTGTGCTCACCGATATCATACCACATTCCAGTTCTAGTTTCCTTGATCAATTCCATTTTATTGGCCTGAGGCCAATCACCCCAAGTCCCCTCAAGACTGTTCCACCATTCCACTGAAACATCAGGAACATGCAAGGGCATTGTACCCCAATATGTCGTAATAGAGCCATCATCATGGCTCAAAGCGATGCCTTTCGGCCACCACGGACGACCCTCCATGTTAGGGCCGAAGGGTCGGTGGGGATTAACTCAAACGGTTGAAGCGGATGGGATAGACAGAGGGGGCGATGAAATGGGCATCAGTAATCGTCTCGGTGATGTACTCGGTAGCGCTGTCGAGTCGAAATTACTACGAGAAGTCAAGCAACATCCAGAGAAGGGTAACCATCTAGCAATTATTATGGATGGAAATCGAAGATTCGCTTGGTCTAAAGCTCTGAAAACCGATTTAGGCCACAAGATGGGCAAGATGAAATTAGAACAAGTTCTAGATTGGGTTCTAGAATTAGAAATTCATTATTTCACAGTATATGCATTGTCAACAGAAAACCTCAATCGCCCTCAAAACGAACTAGAAGGCTTGTTCAAGCTCTATGTCGAGGGCTTGAAAGACATTGCTGATGATGAAAGAATTCATGAAAATAGAGTCAAGGTCCAAATTATTGGAAGGAGAGAACTCTTGCCAGAATCTGTTAATGAAGCCATAACTTATGCTGAAGAGAAAACTTCAGACTATGAGAATTTCACCTTCACAGTCTGCCTTGCATATGGTAGTCGAGAAGAAATGCTAGGTGCGATTAAAAGCATAGCAAGAGACCATTCGTCTGGAGAATTGGCTCTCGATTCAATCGATGAAGCAGAAGTTAGTCGCAGACTGTACACTGCAGAAATGCCAGATCCTGACCTAGTAATTCGTACATCTGGAGAAGAGCGTATTTCCAACTTCTTGTTGTGGCAAATGGCTTACTCTGAACTGTACTTTACCGATGTTTACTGGCCATCTTTTTCAAAGAAAGAGTTGCTAAAAGCCATTCAAACATACCAGGCGCGCAAGAGAAGATTTGGTGAGTAGAATGACTGCTTGTGATGAATGTGGCCAATGGGCGCAGCCATCCTTAGCCGTTGATGCAGTTGTTATCAGAGGCGAGGAAGTTTTGCTAATTCGCCGAGGTAAACAGCCTTGGAAGGGTATGCTGGCATTCCCTGGAGGCTTCGTCGACAAAGGAGAAGACCCGGAAGTTGCTGTTATCCGAGAATTGAAGGAAGAGTGTGGCCTTGATGGCGAAGTAGTGCACCTATTGTGTGTCAAAGGTGATCCAAATCGTGATCCTAGAGGCCATGTAATCTCAATTGCCTATGTTGTTTCTGCAGATGGAGAGCCGACTGCAGGAGACGATGCAGCAAGTGCGGAATGGCATAACATTTCACAAGTCGAAGAAATGGCTGGCGACCATATGTCAATCCTTGAGGATTTCAAGAATCTCTAACCGAGTATTTGGCCAATCAGGCTCTTCTAAAGCATCGGTCAAATGGATGCCAGCGAGCCAAGCTGCTAGAACCGATTCATCGTGTTCACTTGCGATGAATAATGGATATCCATCACTAACTAGCCTCTCCAAGAACCCTCTGCTCGCTTTGCTCACCAACAGTGTAGGAAGACCAAGTAAAACGGCTTCACTGGCCAAAGTAACGGATTGCGTAATCACTCCATTCATGCTAGACATGTTTGTAGTCAAGTCCCAAGGATTTCCATCAACCTGATTTTCATCAGCATAACTCAAATCTAAACCTGCTAACCAATCTTCAGGAATCGATAGTATCTCATCACTATCATGGATTCCATCACCTTTCAATCTCCTTACCATTATCTTTGGAGGGTCAGAGATTGATGATGGCCGCAGATGGGGTTGCAAGTGAACATGACCATGTAACCCATCGATTCGATGAAATTTGCATTTCTTTTTCATCAATGGGCCGGCTAATGAATCGATGAAATGATTGGGAACTATCACATCTGTCGGTGTTGCCAAACGATGTGCTAGATGGTTGATTTCAGTATCTGTAATGTAGATTTTTGTGGCTTTGCGGGGCGCTACTCTCAATTCTAAAGGTGCACCAACACTGACAACTTTTGATACATTTTTGAGAGCCTTTTTCGAAACTCTGCTACGCCTCCAGGCTTTCTTCCATCTACCTTTACCTACGGGTCTAGGGACCCAAACCGTCTTCCTGCGAGGTAAATGACCGTCGCAAAATTCGATCATTGAACGAACCTCAATTCTATCGCAAGCAATGATGACGTCATCCACCGAGGATAACTCTCGCATTAATGGAGCTAAAAGGCGAGCATGTGCGGGATGATCTATCACCCAGCCAGTCGCCATGTACTGACGAAGTCGACGGGCTATTTTGATGTGCCACCGGTTAGTGCCCGTGTCATGGCGAAGAAAGCGATTAGCGTTCCTGGAAGTAAATTGTACGGCCCTTACACCCCCGGTGTGATGGCAAATGGAATGATTTGGCTATCAGGACAAATCGATGTGGAAGCAGGCGAAGATACCGCATCACAAACTGCAGGAGCACTTGCAAAAATCGACGCTTTGTTAGAAGCGGCTGGTGTGACTAAGGATGCTGTTTGTTTTGCTCAGGTGTTGCTGGATGATATTGGTGATTTCCAAGAGATGAACGAAGTATACGGCGCATGGGTCGAATCTATGGACATTAAGCCCGCTAGAGCAGCATTTGAAGCAGGAGCGTTGCCTGCTGGTGCGAAAGTCGAAATTGTAGTTCAAGCAATAGATACTAACCGTTGATGAGTGAGAATAATGCCAGGCACACCTTACCTCGAAGAAGAACCACGAGGTTTGCTAACTTGGCCTAAATTACTGAAAATCAGTATCCCAATTATTACCGCTATTACAGCAGTAGCATGGTGGAATGATCTTCTCTTAGAATGGGGAATCCTCCTAACTGTAGCATTGACCATCTCATTTCTCACAAGGAGATGAAATACATACGAGAAGACCCGCAGGCCTACAATATGGGAGAGTGGCCAGTACACTGCTTCAAGGCCTACGATATTCGTGGCTTGTCAGGAGAAGAGTTGTCTGACGAGTTTGCATACAGGCTAGGTCGTGCAATGGCAGCATACCTTGACTGTTCATCGTTTGCCGTAGGCAGAGATATTCGTGAATCAAGCCCTGGTTATGCATCTAATCTTATCCAAGGATTGGTTGATTCAGGAGTAAAAGTTCTAGATTTAGGAATCGTATCGACTGGTTGCTTGTACCACGCTTGTTGGACATTATCGGTTGATGGAGGAGTAATGGTCACAGCATCCCACCTACCCATGCCAACACATAATGGATTCAAAATGTGCAGAGGAACTTTACCGCTAGCAGGCGAAGAGATTCAAGAATTGAAGGATGCGTTCTTGGCTGGAAATTTCAAAGAAGGAAATGGAGAGCGTATTGACTACCCT
>PAJN01000039.1 GCA_002710205.1 Methanobacteriota archaeon
GCAGAATTCAGCATGTGGGCTTCACTCTTGCTTTTCCCATGTGGCTTGATTGCTCTGGCGAGGCCCTGGTCATGGTTCAGTTCTGGCCAAGATATTCGTAATCCTGTTGTGAAAGTAAGGATTGGTATTGTAGCAGGAATAGCATTAATCGCAATAATCTCCTTTGGTTGGCCTGCTTTGCTTGTTGTAGGAATTGCCTTGATTACCTTTGCAGCAACAAGATGAGTGAATGAATAGGGTCTATCCGAATGCCCATGCGGATGGTTCAATTGGCAATTCCACCACCCATTAAGGAAAAGAAGGATAGCCAAATCATTATTCCAACAAAAATGCTAATTTTTGCAGAAATCCTTCCGCCATTTCTCATACTATCTGATAAATTGGGATTTGATGCAATATTAGACCCAATAACAGGCCAAATACAAATTGAAGCCATGAAACCTAAACAAATCGGCAAATCATCTACATCGCCACCAGCTAGATTGAACCAAATGCACAATATGATAGAAGGGGTTACAGGGGCAATGAAGCCAATCCAAAAGTCCCTAAGATTCGATTTTTCTCTGTGAACATTCTTGATTTCGTCATTCATCAAAATTATTGTAGAGCTCTCCTTTTCTTTTTCTGAAGACATCGCTATACACCAATCTGCATGAGTTTGCAAAATTATAATGTGTATAAAATTTCATACTATTCTTCTTCTGAACTGGATTTACGATTCTTTAATCGTGGAATTGCAAGCCACAAAATTCCAACAACATTTGTGTAAATCAAGGCATATTCAACCAGAGGATAGTCATCAAGGAATGGATCAGTGCATTCTGTGACTCCACGCCACCACGTATCTTGCGGGACTTCTTCTCCGAAAATGAAGGTGCTACCTAACATCGGTGTGGCAATAGTTACATTTTGTTCAGCACCGTATGTCGAGACTAATTCCATAGGCTCATACCAATGGTGCAAAGCAAGTTCGTATTTCGAAATATGAATCGGAATCGACACTGATGCATTCAAATCGATTGCTGCCTGAATCATCTGCTCAGGATGCATGTGTACGTGCTCCCAAGCAACGTTGTATTGGCCTGAATCAAGGAATGCCAAATCGAATGGTCCGTATATTGCTGAGATATTCTTGAATTCCTCCATGTATCCGGTATCACCACTAAAGTAGATGCTAGTATCATAGAACTTGAAAATCCAAGAGCCCCAAAGGGTTGCACTGTTATCGGTTATGCCTCTACCACTAAAATGGCGAGAAGGAGCGAATGCTGCGAACAAATCATCTGATACATTTGTTTCATCATACCAATCAAACTCCAGGATATTGCTTTCGTCTATACCCCATTCGATAAGATGGTACTTTACTCCAAGCGGCACATAGAACATTGAATCTGACAATTCTCTGATAGTATTCTTGTCCAAGTGATCATAGTGGTCATGTGAGATGAAAACATAATCGATTTCTGGCAAGTCATCCACTGTGTACTCATCTTCGTAAGGGAATGGACTAGGCCCTAGTGATAGAGGTCCTGCTCCTCCAGTACTGAATACGGGGTCTGTAATTATCGAAAATTCATTGGTGTGCAATAATACGGTAGAGTGCCCAAACCAAGACACGCTAAATTCACCATCTTCCAGCTCTTTCAACTCAAATTCTTGTGAAGGTAGAGGCTCGTCAGGTGAGCGACAATTATCGCTCACCATATACTGGCTAAGTGTATCCCAAGTAGATGTTTCATCATTTGACAAAGATGTAGATTCAACATTCTCGAAGCCTCCATCATTGTAATTGGGTGAGTCATATTCAGGCGCATCACCACCAAAATCTTCAGAGAAATTGACTACTATTGTTGTTGCAGCAACCATTATCGTAACTAATACTACAAGGATTAATGATAACAGTTTGAACTTTCTTTTGCGACTCGGTTTATCCAAATCTTTCTCCTTCTTTGTGAACAATTTTGTCCTTGTCAACAAGTTAACTACAAACCAAAATACTGCAATAATAATCAGAATTACATTAACTGAGCGAAGGTTTCTTCCTTCAGCCCAAAGTATCAGTGAGGCTAGAAATAGGATGTAGCCTAACAAATCATTTCCAGGCTGAAATAATCTAGAAGTAAATGATGAATCTGTGACAAAGTCACCTTCAACACTATCTCCATCACTCATGATTTCACCCTAAGGTGCTTACATTCTGACTTTGTTTCCGGTGATTACTCTCCAGATGCGCTGTAGAGGGTCGTAGTACCTGTCTACAACTCTTTCCTTCAGTTGAATAATAGCGTCGTCTGTGATTTGAATTCCTGCAGGGCAGACTTCTGTACAGCATCTTGTGATGTTACAGTATTCAACACCGAATTCCTTCTTGACTTCTGGGAGTCTATCTTCTTCATCAAGCGGGTGCATCTCATATTGAGCTAGTCTGACTAGATTACGAGGGCCTGCGAATTCGTCGAATAGTTGGTGATCTCGTAGAACGTGGCATGTGTTCACACAGAGGAAGCATTCAATGCACTCTCTGAACTGCTGAACACGATGTGCTTCGTGCTGGTTGAATTCCCAATTTGGCTCTTCAGGGCCCTTAATCGGCTTGATTCTCTGAGCAACATCATAGTTCCAAGAAACATCTGTAACCAAGTCTTTGATGTGAGGGAAGGTCTTCATTGGTCGAATTTCAATTGGTTGCCCTTCTGGAGTTTCAGCCACAACATCAGACATACGAGTCATGCACATCAAGCGAGGTCTTCCATTGATTTCAGCACTACAAGAACCACATTTCCCTGCCTTACAGTTCCAGCGAACTGCCAGGTCTGGTTCTTGTTCGTATTGTACACGGTGCATACAATCTAGAATGACCATCCCCTCATCTAATTCGAGTTCATATTCCTCGAGTTTGGCTTCATCTCCTTCACCACGAAGGACCTTGAATTTCTGATTCTTACCTTTCAGTGACATCAGTTGCCACCTCCTTGTTCTGCTGCCCTTTCGGCAATCATAGCCTTAACTTCTTTAATCGCATCCTGCAAATCGTCTCGCATTTTTTCTACAGGCTCTTGTCTAATCTTGATCTCTCCCTTTTCCATCCAACATATGTTGAGAGTCTTGCCCCAATATTCATCTTCGTGCCCAGGGAAATCATCTCTGGTATGTCCGCCCCGACTTTCTTCTCTAGTCAATGCTGCTAGTGTTGCTACGATCGAAATGTCTACCATATTTTTCAGGTCGAGAGCTTGATGCCAGCCAGAATTGTACTTACGACTGGTACCAGGGAAGCAATTCTTTTCCCGCTGTGAAAATTCTTTCAGGTCCTCTAATGCAGATTCCAGTTCATCCTTTACACGGATGATTCCGACCTTTTCTTGCATCATATCACGCATTGCATCGTAGATGAGACCGGGGTTTTCTCCTTCTCCTCTCTCCAGTGGTGCAATCATTTCTTTGATAGCCGCTTGAACTTGGGAATCATCGATACTTGGTTGCGCGAAGTCCGCTGCTTGCTTTGCAGCATGCTCACCAGCTCTTTTCCCAAATACGATTAGGTCTGATAGTGAATTTCCTCCAAGTCTATTTGCACCGTGAAGTCCACTTGCAACTTCACCACATGCGTACAAACCAGATATTGTTGTTTCTTGGGTTTCTGCATCAACAATTACTCCTCCCATGACGTAGTGGGCAGTAGGACCAACCTCCATTGGTTCCTTTGAAATGTCAACACCTGCAAGTTCCTTGAATTGGTGATGCATTGAAGGCAGTTTAGCAAGGATTGCTTCTTCTCCTCGGTGCGAGATGTCGAGGAATGCGCCACCGTGTGGGCTCCCTCTTCCTGCTTTTACTTCACTGTTAATCGCTTTCGATACTACGTCACGAGTCAACAACTCAGGTGGCCTTCTAACAGTCGCAATTTTACCTGAAACAACTTCTTCTACCCATTGATCAGATTCTTCAATGGTTTCTGCATGGTCACCTTGGAACATTTCAGGAACATAGTTGAACATGAATCGCTCATGAGGCTTACCATTCTCATCGCTGTTAAACAATCTACCGCCTTCTCCACGAACTCCTTCTGTAACCAAAATACCACGAACTGATGGCGGCCAAACCATTCCAGTAGGGTGGAATTGTACGAACTCCATGTCACGAAGTTCTGCGCCAGCCCACAAAGCGAGAGCGTGCCCATCGCCAGTGTATTCCCAAGAACCGGAACATACTGACCAGCATCTGGTAATTCCACCAGTTGCAAGAATAACCGATTTAGCAGAGAATGCATGGAAATCTCCGTCTACGCGAGTATAAGCGACACATCCAGTAACCCTATCCCCTTCTTTTAGGAGATGTCGAACAGTATATTCGGTGAACATGTCAATTCCTTCGTGAATCCCTCTTTCCTGAAGTGTACGAATTAATTCGAGTCCAGTAGCATCGCCAACGTGAGCAAGTCTTGGGAATGTATGACCACCAAAGTTTCTCTGGTTGATCAGATTCTTCGTCGTTCTATCGAATACTGCGCCCCACTGCTCAAGTTCTCGGACTCTATCCGGTGCTTCCTTAGCATGGAACTCAGCCATGCGCCAGTTTGCAAGCCACTTGCTTCCTTTCATAGTGTCGTGGAAGTGAACCTTCCAGCCGTCACGAGGGTCTGCATTCTGAAGAGCTGCTGCACAGCCACCTTCTGCCATTACAGTATGTGCTTTGCCGAGAAGAGACTTTGTGATAATTGCAGTCTTAGCACCGCTTCTTGCGGATTCAATTGCAGCACGCAGTCCTGCTCCTCCTGCCCCGATTACAATTACATCATACTCGTGAGATGTGAAATCCTCGGACATATCATGCACCTCCAATTAATACAAGACTGAAATCCGTAATGATGCCCTTGGAACAAGCAATTGTCCAAGCATCACCAACGAATACCAAGACTAAGGAAATCCAGAACCAGAATCCGTGGTCTCTATTGATTACACTAATCTTTGAGAATAACATCCCTCTGAACTTTGAAATTCCACTAGCCCAGCGGTCTAACATTCCTCCAGCAAGGTGTCTCAAAGCGTGGCATGAGGTGACATAGAATGTCAAACAAACCGCTTCAAGAGTTAGGATAATTGTTCCACCAGAGATTCCGTATCCATCGTTAGAGAATGACATAGTGTGAGTAATATCCCACCACTTGATCATTAGAATTGGAATGACCATGTACAGGAAGTATCGGTGCAGGTTGTTTACGATGAACAATCTCTTTTCACCTTTGTAACCAATTTTTTTGTTGATTTCAGGTTCATCAACCCAGCAACCAGTAGGGCTAGCGAAGAAGGTGCGGTAGTAGACACGGCGCATGTAGTAGCATGTACCTCTGAAAGAAAACGGAATCCAGAGAATCAGAACTGCCGCATTAACCCACGAAGGATGATCCCAACCAGAGAACATATCCCACTCCAAGACATTCGGAGAGAACATTGGTGAAATGACATGTGCGCCATTAACGTCATAATCGATATGATCTGAGAAAAATACAACTCTCCATAGCGTCCATAAAACGGCTAACGTTAGCCCAATCCCCATTACTGCAGGCTGTGCCCACCACTTGTCGATTCTGTCAGTTTTTCCCATGCCATTTAGCATCGGTAACTTGAGGCCGTCTCCCATTAGTTACACCAACCACGCCCCCTATAGGGGGCGGATATTTTGTGCGAGTCACGATGGGGTCTTTGACCTGTTCGGCTCGTGTTCATGCGAGTGATGAGTAGTCAACTTCAGCCTCAACCATCTCAATCTCATCTACGTCCATCTGTGCTAATTGCAGTTTCCCAGACAATTCGTCGTTGACTGCGTGCCAGTAAGAATAAGCTTCAATGACCCAAATTCCAGATTCCCTGGTTCCGTTTCCACTACCCTTTACTCCTCCGAATGGCAAGTGTGCCTCAGCACCAGTAGTCGAGTTGTTGATTCCTGTCATACCAGCCTTGATTCCTGTCTTGAAACGATATGCTTCAAGACGATCATTGGTGTAAATTGCGCTCGACAATCCGTATGGACTTGCGTTCGCAAGATGCAAAGCATGTTCAAAATCATCTGCCTTGACAATAGTAACAGCTGGCCCGAATACCTCCTCATGGAAGCAGTTCATGTCTTCAGTGACATCTGCATAAACGTGAGGCCACATGAAAACTCCACCTTCTGGACTACCTTGGAAATTATCTGGGGTGTTTCCAGAAGAGATTCGGCCTTCTCCCCACAGCTTGGTTGCCCCATCTGCCTCTACCATTTCGATACCCTTCAAGAAATCAACAGCGTATTTTTCAGAAAGCATAGAGCCATACAATACATCTTCATGCTTCAGAGAGTCACCGATTCTAGTGCTCTTGACTTTAGCCATGAACTTCTCCATGAATTCATCATAGATGTCCTTGTGAAGGATCAGATTGCCAAGACTTGTACATCTCTGTCCGGCGGTTCCAAATCCTCCCCAATAAGCCCCTGCAACAGCATTGTCAATGTCTGCAGATGGCATTACTACTAACGGATTCTTACCACCTAGTTCTAGACTGCATGAGACTAAGTTTCTTCCACAAACTTCGCCGATTGCCTTGCCGACTTCTGTACTTCCAGTGAATGAAATCTTGTTGATTAGACCCTCATCGACAGCGTCTACGATGTACTGTCCTGCGCCGCTTCCCTTGCCATGAACCAAGTTGATGACTCCATCTGGCAATCCTGCTTGATGCATTACACGCGCTAATGCGAATGAAAGCAGAGGAGAATCTTGAGGCGACTTCCAAACACAGGTGTTGCCACAAATTATTGCTGGAATCATCTTCCAAAATGGAACTGCGGATGGGAAATTGCATGCATTGATAATTCCACAAACCCCCAGAGGGCGGCGGTAGGTGAACAATTCTTTGTCAGGCAATTCGGAATTGACTGTTTGGCCGTAAAGCCGGCGGCCTTCGGATTGGAAGAACAAGCATGTATCGATTGCTTCTTGGATTTCTCCTCCACATTCTTTCAGAGTTTTACCAATCTCACGTGCCTGTAATCTAACTAGATCGTCCTTGTACTCAATCAACAAACGGCCCATGTTTCCAATAATTTGTCCACGTGTAGGCGCAGGAGTTGCTGCCCACCCTGTCAAAGCGGAACGTGCTGCTGCAATAGCGGCGTGAACATCATCTCTAGTAGACAAGGGGAACTCGCCTAATTCGTCTGCCAAAACTGCAGGATTCTTACTAATGAAGGTAGAACCATCTGAGGAAGTGGTTAGTTGTCCGTTAATTATGTTGTAACCCTTAACCTTAGGAAGGTTGTCTGGATTATTGTTGTCCATGAACTCAAGTCCGGCTTCTAGGATGTGCGTCATGGCGATGCGTCATGGAATCAGAACATAAGTCTTGCATTAAGGATAAATCCATGGATTAAAGTGATACCGACTGCGAAGATAGAACACTCGGAGGGGTTTACCCATGGCTGGTGAAGATACTGATTCTATTTCGTTAAAGGTTTCAAAGGCAATACCAAGTGATGTTGGTCACGGTAGAGCGCGCATTAGTGGAGAGAATGATTTGGACCTGAAGCCGGGTGATATAATCGAGATCAAAGGCGATAATCGCTCGACCGCTGCAATTTACTGGAGAAGTAGACCAGAAGATGCAAAAATGGACATTATCAGAGTTGATGGTATCATTAGGAAAAATGCAGGCGTTAGCCTCGGCGATAGAGTAACTGTCTCTAAAGTCGATGCCAAGATTTGCACTAAACTAGTATTATCTCCCGTTATGGCAAACAAACAGAAGGTCAAATTCGGCCCGGGCATCGAAGGTTTCGCCAGAAGAGGACTGAATAAACGCCCAGTTGTTGCTGGAGATAGAATCTTTATCCCAGGTATGACATTATTCGCTGAAGCATTACCTTTCGCAGTGTTGCAAACGACTCCAAAGGGAATCGTGCAGGTCAATTCAGATACTGATATTGTAATCAAAGATGAAGCAATCGATGATGATGATGTAGGCCAATCTCAAGGAATTACCTACGAGGACATTGGAGGAATCGGAAGCCAATTGTTGAAGGTTCGTGAAATGATTGAGCTTCCATTAAAGCATCCAGAATTATTCCGCCGCTTAGGTATTGACCCGCCAAAGGGTGTACTTCTACACGGCCCACCAGGAACTGGAAAAACAATGATTGCAAAGGCGGTTGCGACTGAAACCAATGCTCACTTTACATCCATAAACGGTCCTGAAATTATTTCCAAATATTATGGTGAATCTGAAAAGCAGCTACGTGAGATTTTCGATGAAGCCGCAAACAATGCACCCGCTATCGTATTCGTTGACGAAATAGATTCTATTTGTCCTAAACGTGAAGATGTTAGTGGAGAAGTGGAGCGCAGAGTGGTCGCTCAAATGCTGACTTTGATGGACGGTATGCAAGGCAGAGACAATGTCATTGTCATTGGCGCTACTAACAGAAGAGATGCAATGGACCCTGCACTGCGAAGGCCTGGCAGATTCGACAGAGAAATCGAAATCGGAGTTCCAGACAGAGAAGGCAGGAAAGAAATCCTTGATGTTCACACAAGGCAAATGCCTATCGCTGACGATTTCGATGTAGACTGGGTTTTGGAAAATTCGTATGGTTTCGTGGGTGCTGACCTCGCAGCATTGGTAAGAGAGTCCGCAATGAAAGCACTGAGAAGATACCTACCCGAAATCGATCTTGATGAGGAAACTATTCCTCCTGAGGTTCTAGAAAAGATGGAAGTCAGAATGGATGATTTCCGTGTAGCAATACGTGAAATTGAACCAAGTGCTCTTCGTGAGATTTATGTTGAAATCCCTGATGTCTCATGGGAGAGTGTCGGTGGCCTGACAGAAATCAAGGACCGTTTGAAAGAGAGCGTTGAATGGCCTTTAACCAAGCCTGAATTGTTTGAGCATTTCGGAATTAAACCTCCTCGAGGCATCGTTCTCTTCGGTGCACCGGGAACTGGAAAAACACTACTTGCCAAAGCCATTGCTAATGAAGCAAAAGCGAACTTCATTTCGATTAAAGGCCCAGAGTTGATCTCAAAATGGGTTGGTGAATCTGAGAAAGCTATTCGAGAGATTTTCAAGAAAGCAAAGCAGTCTTCACCTTCAATCATCTTCCTAGATGAATTCGAATCGATTGCTGGTATGCGGTCCTCCAATTCACAGTCTGGAGGTTCTGATGTTGCTAACAGAGTTGTCAATCAACTGCTTGCAAGCATGGACGGTGTTGAAAGCCTAGATGAAGTAATCATCGTAGCTGCAACTAACAGGCCAGAAATGATCGACCCTGCACTACTTCGAAGCGGTAGATTCGAGCGAGTACTGCATGTTCCACCACCAGACAAGCCTGCTAGGGAAGCTATCATGGCAATCCACTCTGAGGATATGCCACTCTCTACCTTCTCAATGAAGGACATTCTAGGCGGCATGGAAGGATTCACTGGTGCTGACATCGAAGCTGTTTGCCGTGAAGCGGCATTAATTGCAATGCGTGCTGGCAAGAAGAAAGTAACCAAGGGCCACTTTGAGGAAGCAATCTCTAGAGTACGACCAACTGTAACTCCGGAAATGCTAGAGTATTATTCAAAGATGGAAGAGAGATTAACATCTGGACTATCCAACATTAAGCGGACCAGAGATACTGGTTTCGGAATGGAATCGATGTGATTAGCCGGTCGCCGTATGATTGAAGTGACAAAACAAACTGCAAGTACTGAAGGAGCGGAGACAAAACATGTCAAGTTTCAGCGGAGAATTTCTCAAACGCTCTGTTGTTGACAATAATGGTGATCTATTCGGGCACCTTGCTGATATTGTAATCGACCCTAGAAGTGGTGAAATTACCGAGATTTTAGTTGAGGTTATTTCTGAAATTGACGTTACAAAATTACCATGGCCCAGCGAAGATGGTTTTTGTCAAGTTCCAGCACAAGAAATCTCTCAAATCGGGGCACGTATCGTGTTAAGACGGTGAGCAGAAAATTATCATCAGTACACAACCTTCTAAACCCAATGTTAGAGTCGGTTGTCTGTATCTTGTACTAGAGGTGATAGTTTGGACCAAAAACCGCGCTTTAACAAAAGAAGACTCGTTCTTCAAATTGCGTTCTGGTTTGTCCTCGTAATGTTACTATCTACCGTAGTTTCACAAGTCATTAATATCGGTAACAATGAAGGCCAATCTGCATATGGAGATGATTGGAATGATATGTCTGCGTTCCGACAAGATGTCAAAGATATGGGGATTGAAACAAAATCATTGGTTTCCTCACCTCTATTATTGGCTGACATCGAAGACCCTGCAAATACAACATTCATCATTGCAGGAGTTGAGAGAGATACTCTTTCACTACCACAGTTCTCTTCTGACGGCTTCCTTACCTTCGCCGCCGAAGATGGTTACACTCCTGCTGAAGTAGAGGCGATCAAAGAATTCGTTTTCGCTGGAGGAGATGTCCTTGTAATGGATGACTTCGGTTATTCATCATCTATCGCAGAAGCTTTCGGTGTTCGCTTCAAAGGTGTTCAACTGTATGACACAGTATATGTCACAGAACTGGATTACAACTTCGTATGGATGTGTATCCAAGAATCTCCATGTGGAATGGATGGAACTTCGCTTGACCCCACTACAGTGGAAAACCACAGCAGATGGTCAATCCAAGACAACGGTGCGCATATCTGCAAGTTGTACGATGGTAGATTCATGCCAAAATCAGATTCTGGAGTCTGTGAACAGCATTGGAAAGATGGACAAATTCAGTACAACGCGTCTTACCAAGTTTTGCTGAACAACATTACAGGAATAGACATCATTCCTAACGCAAAGACCGGCATGGGTGCAACTGAGGTTAGAGCCCTAACCTCTGCTGAAGCAACTATCGACGTCAACGGCGACGGTGAAATCTGGGTTGGCTCAGAACAAAACTCGGAGACTCCAGACCTATGGGGTCAGTTCAATCTTTCAATCGAGGTATGTATCTCGCAGGATTGTAATTTCGTCCAAGGCGGACGAATTACCTTCATCGCTGACGGTTCTGCACTAACAAACGCTCTGTACGATTACGAAGGTTACAACAATGGAGATTACGGCAAAGCAGACAAGCCGATTCCTAGAAATGATAACCGAAAATGGGCTTTGGATTATATTGCCGACTCACTAGTCGATACTGACGAACCTGGAGTTTCCGATGATGTCCCAGAACCTGCTCCAAATGCTATGGTAATTTTTGACGAAAGCAGACACATCCAACCAAGTATCGCTTCTGAATCTTACAACACGGTTTACTTCTTACTAGTCTACTTCACCGGTGAAGGATTGGCCATGCTACTACTATTCCTTATCCTATTCATTGCATTTGAAGGGGTTCTACTGAAGAAGAAAGACCCAGAACCATGGAGACACGTATTCAGCATCATCTACTATGGATTCGGAGATGCCAATCGATACACTTACTACGCTAAATCGAATAAAATCAAACAAGTATTCCTTTCAAAGGTCAGGAATCAAAATGGATTGACTAGAGAAGAATTTGACTCACTACCTGCCAGAGAATTACAGAGTATGATCAATGACCCGGTATTGGTTAAGTTCGTATTTGAAAATAGAAACTATTCATTAGAACAGACCGTAGCTATCGTCAAGCGAATTAAGGTCTGGGGAAGGACGTGAGGTGAATTAGATGTGGACACGTAAAGCAGCATTCACATTCACCGGTGGAATCGCACTGATTCTAATTGGAATGATGATTTCCAATCACCAAATGATGATTCTTGGTGTAACATTCATCGCATTCATTGTGGTTAATTCCTGGGTGAGTGGGCATGGTGATGTAGAAGTTCAGAGAACACTCTCTGCAGACAACTTGTACAAAGGCGATGATTTGTATGTTGAACTACTAGTCACCAATCGAAGTAGGCGTAAAACACAGCAGTTGGAAGTCTATGACAACGTTCCACACGAAATGAAATTGAGAAGTGGACTCAATCAAATGAGACTCAATCTAAAACCTGGCGAGAGCGCAAGAATTCGCTACGTACTACGCTGCCCCCTACGAGGCCATTACTCGATTGGTCCGGTATCTCTACGGTATCGCAACACATTCAATCTCTCTGTAGACGAGATGTATGTCGACCACCATTCTGACATCATCATCTTCCCTCAAATCAGAGATGTTGAAGAAGCATTCATTCGCTCAAGAACCGCTAAGATGTACACTGGTGCAACTACGTTAAGAACACCTGGACCGGGAACTGAGTTCTACTCATTGCGAGAATATGTTCCAGGCGACCCGTTCAAGAACATCAATTGGAAGGCGTTCGCACGAACTGGAGATTTGATGATCAACGAAAAATGTAGAGACGCTGTAACCGATTTGTACATCATCTTAGATAGCAGAGATATTGCAAGAATAGGAACTGTTCTGAAGAATCCGCTTGAGATGGGAACTGTTGCAGCTGCTAGCCTAGCATCATTCTTCATCAAACGGCGTGATTCGGTATCGCTGACAATTTATGACGAAAAGTTGTCCTTCTTACCTCCAGATACAGGTGACAAGCAGTACTTCAAAATCCTCTCTTCATTAGCCGGTGTTGCTCCTCGAGGAACAATGCCTCTACAAGCAGTGACAAACAGTCTTGCAGCACGATTCAGCCGTGGAAGCCCAGTCTTCGTGATATCATCATGCGAAGGTGATGGAACTGTGCCATCTGCAATTAGAGACCTGGTAGGAAGAGGTCACGAAGTGACTGTTCTTTCGCCATCATCAATTGATTTCGAGCGACTAGTTAGCCGCATTCCTAGGATGTCATATGAGGTTCTCAAACTCGAAAGACAGAACAGACTAACATCATTGGCTGGATTCGGTAGCCAAGTGATTGATTGGATGCCGGACATGGACCTGTCACAGGCTCTATTGCAGGTGAGAGGATACTGAGGTGATATCATGGCAGGCGAAGTTACACCTCAAGGAGAAGGCGCAAGGTCTCTGCACCTACGCCAATTGAGAATGCAATGGCAAATTGTAACTCTACAGGTATTAGCGACACTTGCGCTTGTTTGGATGTATCTTGAAGTTGTATCAACATACGTTGTTGGTAGTATTGACCACACTCAGTTATTTGATACTCTAGAATCTGCATTAGGCACAGAATTGCCATTAGCAGATTGGTTGACCGGTAGTGGGAGCAATGGTTTAGCTAGATTCTATGTCCCAATGGGCCTAGGTTTAGGACTTGGAGGAGCAATGGCTGTCTTGGCCTTCCAAACCCCTAAGTTCCAACAGAGAGTCAAACTCGGCTTCATCATTACAATGATCATTTTACTTGCTGGAAGATTCACTTTCGGATACGCTTGGCAACTCATCGGCGATGGATGGAGTGCACCTGGTGACGATGTTCTAAGGCTGCTTGAGTGGCCATTATTGATGATGCTTTCACTAATTATTCTGACATTCTATCTGCTACCAATTATTACTGGAACCAAGGGAATTTGGGGGCTATCTAGAAGAGGAGTTGCTTGGTCTATTGGATTCACATTACTGTTCCTTGGAGTTCATGCAATCCTAACATTCCCACTGATAAGGTCCCAGTTAGGTAGTTATGGCTCCCAACTAACAACACTAGAAATCATTGTATCTGATCCTACTGTGTTCGGTTTGGTAACAGCCGAACAGTTCTCTCTAATCCTAATCGCTTGTCTGATGATGGTCTTCCAAGAGTCTGCATTCGGAGTTATTCGCCAATTGGAATATGCTTACCGATTACCAGAGTCTTGTAAGAGAGACCCTGAGTATGTGGCCCAAATGGACAACCTACTGAATGGACACATCCGACACACTGCGGTTTTCCTTTCGCTAACAGTAGTTGCAACTACCATCGCTTTAGGATTCCACTCTGTACTTCTAGACTGGGTCGGCGGAATTACTGGTTCTCAATGGGCTTCACAGGTTGGTGAATCAATCGAGTTGACATTGACTTATGGATTGGTTATCTCTGCTCTCTTATTCCTTGGAATAATGGCATTACTACGATTCGTGGTGCCATGGCAGAGAGTTTGGGGCTTAATCGAGTCCTCTTTCACTCCAAGAGAGTGATTACTTCGAAAGAATAGCTTGGAGGATTCTTCCAGTTCCTTCGGTCAATACCAGTACTATCAGAGGTAAGCCACATACCCAAGATAGTATCAGACTTGCACCGTCTAAGTGGTCTTGCAGAGCTATGCCTGCATACACTCCAAGAGCAATCAATCCCAAAAAAAGAATCTTTTCAATCCATAACGGATAGTAAGACGAACTCATCTAATCGCCTCAGAGATCGATTCCATCAAGAGAATCCTCGAGTTCGTCTAAAGTCGAGTCAGTAACTACTCCAGATTCTACGGGGTCAGTTCTTCGAGCCCATCTCGCATCTAATCGAGCTAATTCTTCTTCCAAGGTTGCTCTTTCGTCTTCGTGAGACGCTGCTACCACCTCTTCGGCTGATTCTGTAGTTTCTTCTTCAGTTGGAGTAGACAACTCCTGCCATTCTTCGGTGATATCACTGACTTCTACTGAAACTGCGACTTCTTCATCAATTAATTCGCCCTTCATTTGCTCTAAAACCACCTCATTTACAGGTGCTCTTTCGCCTGCTGGAACAGAATCTCTCTCAAATGGAAGAATGCCATCTCGCTTGAAATCCCACAACGCACCACGAACCTCGCCTTTGACAAAGCCGCTAGCATCAAGTTGTGTCAAGAGTTCTTCAAGAGCACTTGTAGTGGCCTCGAGCTTTACCGCAGAGCCTGCATCTCTCATATCAGCCTCAAGATGGATGTCATCCAGTGCCTTCTGGATCAATGCTCGTGTTTCTCGTGCAAGTACTGGCAATGATTCAGGTCTGCGAGTGTTACTCATCAACGCCTGAACCTGTTCAGAAGGAGCACCTAGTTTCTCTAATTGCTCGAGAACATTCCTGATTCTTCTAAGCATGGTAACTGAACGGTCATAATCTTCGAGTAGATTCTCAAGGTCTAGAACCAGACTGGTAACAGTTTCACCTAATTGGTGTTCAAGTCTCTGTTGCACAGACCATCTTGCTAACCCCCTAACTGCTCCTGCAGTCTGAGGAACCTGTCTCTCTAGAAGAGACATCACTTCATTGGAGAGTAGGTGTCTAGGAGTTGTAGCGACATGATCTACACATCCTTGAATAACTTGCAGAGCACGTTCTACAGCACGGTCGAGTAGAGATACTGAGTAACCAAGCGTTCTGGCATGCTCTAATCTATCCAATACCGGACCTAGTCCATCGAATTGAGCCCCGTCCTCAAGCAATGCTTGTGCTAATGGCTCCTCTGATAATTTAGCGCGCAATAGCTCTGCTTCCTTGATATCAGATAGAGCCTCTTCATGGGCGATTGCTAATGCTTCAGCCTGGTCCAATAAGTTGGACAATTCTGCTTCTGCTTGGCCTCTTCTGGCACCTAAATCTCCCAACTCTTTGAGAACCTGGCGGCGCTCATCCATTAATTCCCGCATTTCGGATTGAATCATGGATGCACGATTCTCTTGTTCAGTGAGGCGTGTTCTGTCGTCTTGGGTTCTTTCACTTGCAACCTTAGACTCTGCTTGAATTTGTCTTAGACTCAATTGAGCATCGCTGATTTTTGCTTCTAATTCAGTTAACTCACCTTGAGCACGGCGGTGCCTATCTCGAGTTGCTTCAACTTGTTCTTCGATCATTCTCTGACGACGCTGGTCGTCCTCTATACGAGAGCGAATACTCGCTAGTGTTGAAGAATGCGAATCGATATCGCTGGATAATGCTGCTTCTTTTGTAGCCATTTCCTCAATCTTAGCCGATAATTCAGAACTCGCTTTGTTATCACCAAGAATTCTTGCTAATTCAACTGCTCTCTCGCTTAGTTGATGCTCGAGTTCGTTAACCCTCTTCGATAGTCTATCGCTTCTCGCCTCAGAATTTTCAGCAGTGGCTTGCGCAGCGGATAAATCAAGTTGTAATTGGTCGATTGTACGGTTGTATGATGCGATTTTCTCTTGTACATCAGAGGCTTGACGATTGGCTTCATTTGCATTTACCTTGGCAGCACTCTCAGATTTTTGTGCCGATTCGAGCGTAACTCTCAAAGAAGCAATTTCTTGATTTGCTTCTGATAGTTTCAACTCTGACCTCTCAAGTTTCCTTCTCAATCCGTCATCGATTCCTGAAGAGGTATCGATAGTTGCTAATCCTTCAGAAGGAGTTGAAACTGTTATTGCGAATTCGAATCTAGTTCGCTCTTTACGTAATTTCTGCAGACCGGTTTCGAAACCATACAGTTGTTGTAGCAACTGCTTCAACAATGTTTGACGTGATTCAGAACGTGTACGTGTTGTTGCTAATTCATCACAGAATTGTGCAAGATTGAAATCGATAACATTGCCTGATTCTGGGCCTAGAATTGTACCCACTGGGAGCCTGTGTAATGCCAATACCCTTCGAGACTCACAGAGAGAATTTACTGCTTCTGCAACCTTGGTTTTCCCTGGCGCTTGCATAGCGACAGGTACACCCTTGACTAAAGCAACACGTATCGCCTTCGATGACTTTCCTGCGGCAAGATGCCCGGTCAATCCTTCCTCGACAGCACTGGTCAGCATAGAGAGAACCGCATCCGTTCCACCACGGCCTTCTCTGACTACATGCCCATCGGTCAGGGCTTCACCGTGTGACCCCATTGCATCTATCTGTCCGTCCATTAGAGCTGCGATTTGGCTAATCAATCGCCCATGGTCAACATCAGCTTCGGTCCAAATTGCAAGTGCAACATCGCCCGCTTCCGCCAATAGAAGGGAGCCATCGCCGGTATGCAAGGTCCAATGGCCTGCTCCCTCTAGCCCTAAATCGCTAGCCATCGCTTTTCTTCCAGCCAATGTTTCTCCAACTTGTGCTGCTAGTTTGTCAGCACTGGATGGTAAATCGCCAGCATCATCGATTAGCATTCCTGAGTCTACTGCTATCCCTCCACGAACCTCTGGTCGTTGAGAGAGATTTGCTAAGACTGCAGAGAGATCTCTGGACAACAAACGCTCTAATGAATCTCCTGAGCCAATAAGGCCTCTCATGTCTGCACTGTGCTCGAATGCCTCTGGTACAATTTCGGCTACTGACCCCAGAGCAGACTGTGTCCATGCCCTAGCGATTAATCGATGCTGGTCCATTTCTAGGGTTTCCAGACGGTCTTTAGCCGCTTTACCGCACAGCAAAACCTTGCCCTTAGCAGGCTCTGCAATCCATCCAACAACTCTGCCAGCACGGACTATGCGGTGGCCGCTAGCTGTGGACCTTCGTCCCAAATAAGTCGTAATCGAACCGTTTTCGAATGGTAAAATTACACCATCACTAACATCGATTTCATCATCAACAGGCATTCCATATGGCAGATCGAACATGTCCATCACCTCATCACTGAGTTCAGCATATCAACATCACATTCGACTGCGTGCCGCCATCTGGCAATCCTGCCACCCTTCTTTCCTGAAATCACTAGACTTGCATCTTCACTCAAACGAGTCAAGAGATACAGCCCCTCTCCTTCAGACCAAACTTCCAAGCCTCTTCCGACACTAACTGTTTGTTCGAGTCTGTCCATGGCTTGGAGCAGTTGGGTGGCATGTTCTACCATTGGTGCACGACCCTTCTTACCCACTGCAGCAACCAAACCATCTCGTCGAGAAACGATGTAAGCTTGGTCTGCCCCTGGTAGGGCTGAAAGTCCGGCCAAAATGCGTTGCATCATGCGCGCTCAAATGGGTGCAGGTTGAAAACGGCTTCAAGAAGTTTGGCTTTTCAAAACGCCCGTAGGGCGGTTTGTGGAGTTGTTTGATTTTGCCAACTGGTTTTTTATTGGCCGGAAAATTAAATTCGTGAATTCCAATTGAAAATTTGATTTTTAAATTAAAAAATTCAACCGTTGACATCAAGCCTAGAACCTCGTCGAATTGCCATGACCGGCCTTTTTGATGTCCCGAGTTGTGACAAGTGTCGCAATCCGGCTATTCATCATCAGGTGTACTCGGGTAGGATGATGTGTGGAGCACACCTTGCCGAGAGTGTCAGAAAGAAAGCATCCAAAGCTCTCAGAGAACAATTGTACTTACCAAAGGGAGAACATACTACAATCCTTGTTGCGATCTCTGGAGGAAAGGATTCGGCAGTTCTGCTGGAAAGGATCCATGAAAATTTAGGTAAGCGCAGAGATGTAACAATCGTAGGAGGATGCGTGGATGAAGGAATTGAAGGATACAGGCCACCGTCCTTGGAATGTGCAAGAGAATTGTGTGAAGAACTGGGAATCAGATTTGAAACCGTCTCTTATCCCGAATTAGGATTCAAAGAAATGGATCAAGTAGTTGACAAGATTGTTGAACTCGAGGAAAGAAAGGCACCTTGTTCATATTGCGGAGTATTCAGGCGCCAAGGAATAAATCATCTTGCGAATAGAGTAAATGCAGACGTTATAGCACTCGGCCATAACTTAGACGATATGGCTCAAACAATAATGATGAATATGCAAAACGGCGACTTAGAAAGAACTCTGAGATTAGCACCTCACACCAGCACTCCACTAGAAGGAATGGTGCCAAGAATCGTGCCACTTCGTTGGATTCCGGAACAAGAAATCCACCTTTATGCACTTCACAAAAAATTGCCCATACATCACGAAGAATGTCCTCACGGCGATGGTGCACTTAGATTCAGACATCGAGAAACCATCGCAATGATGGAATCAGATGTTCCTGGAACACGTCACGGTTTGTTGCGAATGGCAGACGACCTGAAGAGGCTTCATGCTTCAGCAGGCGGGAAATTCAATACTATCAGTCCGATCAGTTGTCCAGAATGTGGACAAATGTGTAGTGGAAGAATATGCAAAGCATGCGAAATGAAAGATCAGATGGCGTAATCAAACCCTGCGCCTTAGCCTTTCCATGAAGCCATCTGCTAAACCGAGTGACTCTAGGGCCTCGTCTACTCGTCCAGCCTTATGCGCATCAGTCGCTAAAGCAATTGCTTCTTCTACTGACCTTCGGTCATCATCATCAACCTTGATGCCGCTTGCATCACACTGATTCCTAAGAATATTCCATTCTCCAACAACGTATTCCAATAATTCATTGGCTTCTTCACTCGCCTTACCTTCTACGTCCAGATCCTTAGTAAGGCGTTCTAATAGCGCTGCTGCGTGTGTCCATTCAAGTGAATCCGCATTTTCCTCAATCTCCAATAATCGTGAATCCCAATCCGCAGAATCTTCTCTGTCAGACCATCTAGAAACCAGGTGCACTTTCTGTCTTAGAGCCCTACGTACATCATCCATTGCTTCTCTTTCAGCATTTATTTCTCTGACGATTCCATCAGAGAGGCCTTTCGCTTGAGCATGATTCCCTTGCTCCAGTTCCGTTTCAGCATTCTCAAGCCTCTCCTCGAGCAATTCTTTGTTGATTCCATCTGCTGATTTCAATTGTCTTGCAGCTTCTTTTACGGATTCTTCAGCAATGACCATTGCATCACCGGATGCTGCTAACTGATCTGGAATGACACTAGCAAATTCAAACGCCTTCTTAGGTTTCTCTGCATTGAGTTTCTTCCTAGCATCGGCTAAAATCTCTTCTAGTCCCTCTTGCTTGTGCTTTGAAGAAGATAGTAACGAAGATGCTTCTGTGATCGCTTCTTCCGCTTTCTGCCACCATTCGATAATCTCGCCAGCTCTTTGCTTGGCTTGTCTGAACAATGCCTCTCCCTCTCGAAGACTGCCCAATTCAACTTCTCTCTGACCCATATCCCATGCTTTACGAGGGCGTTTGACGATTGGAGCGATTTCTTCTGCGGATTCAACCGACCTTAGAGAATCTGCCTTTATCTCTTCTACATCTCCTGCTAATGACAGAGACCTCTCTATGTCTTCATCTGCTTCGTTTAGAAGTCGCATACCCCATTCGGGCTCCCTGTGCCCTTCTTCTCTAGCAGTCATAATTAGGCTTGCAGCCTGGTCTACTGCGGAGCCATTACTCTTCAGAACTAGAATCCTTTCTTCCATCGCATTTAGCCTAGAATTGAATTCTTTTCTCAATCCACGTTGGTCATCTTTACCGAACCAATCTGCCACCACTAATGCTAGGCCGATTACACATAATCCGATCTGAATGTATGAAGAAGTTTCATCCAAATTGATGGTCGTAAGTAATGATGCTGCAAGTACAAGCCCGAGTAGACTCATCAATGCACGGAATTTCATTACGGCAATATCTCCTTCGAGAATATTCCTACTTGTCAAGAAAAGGGCGATAGAGGTGAGCATCAATACAGCCATTCCTAACATTTCGGAGATATTTCCTTCGAGATAAGAAATAGCCACGATTGCTAGTGGCAGCCATGCAATAGTAGCAATAATTCCGATCCTTGATCTTGATTTCTTATCCATCAATCCAAGATCTTGAACAAAAATTCCCCAAGCGATGATAATTAATGCATACTTCAAATCTGAAGTTATCGAATCACCAGACATCCCTGACTCCAGAGCCGGCCAGGCTAGCCATACAGCGGAGCCGAGCATTGCCATTGCAGATATTCCTGCCAATTTCTCGACTTTCTCTATACGGCTTGTGGTCTCGGCCTTAATCGCTTCATCCAAATCAACAAAGCCGTCCATAATTGACCCACCATCCATCGAACATATCAGAACCTCGGTTCATTGCGTGACCTAGCCCAAATTACTGCAAGTATGCCTAATCCTACGATGATTACGAGTTCTAGGGCTCCAAATCCGATACCCGAACTGTATTCGCTGGTAGAATGCTTCACTACTGTTTGATTTGCATCGTCCAAATAAGACAGTTCGACTGAGAATGTTTCAAACCAGTCTAAATCGACTTTCATCGGTACAATAGCCGTTGCTGTTTGAGAATAACTGGAAGGGCCAACAATAGAATCTACACATACATCATCGCTGCACAATATGAATTCTGTACTGCTTGCACCGTTATTTTGTACAGTGACCCAGAACTGGTTCACTCCCGGTTCTACTTCAGTTGATGATGCTTTAATCTCGATGATTTCCAGATTCCTAGCAATGGGTGGAGCAATTGCAACACCGATTGTGCTACCTGCCAAATTGCCGGCTTCATCAATTCCAGCGATATTGATTTCGTGATAGCCAACACCGAGTTCGGGTAGCTCCCAATATTGAATTTCAGACCATGTTAACCCTGAATATTCTTCGTCCAAATTACTAATTGAAAAATTAATTTTGTCAATTGAAGAATGGTCGTCAAAAGTCTGGGTCAAATTGAGACGCAACTTATCTCCCGGGCGAGAAATTGAGGTTACGGTTTTCCACTCTCCATCCTCTTCCAAAGATTCTATTGTTGCTATCACAACAGGTCCAGAATTATCTAACAATCTGATGGTCCAATTCCCATTTGTCGAGTGCCCTACATCATCGCTTACTTCTGCTGACAACCAATACTCGATTTGATTACGTGCTTTATGTCTCTCGCTAATATTATCATTGATTGAATTTAGATTGGAGTCAACGCTAAAACTAGTTTGTAGCAAATCACCTGTGTACCACCAATCATCCGATTTATTGCTTGCCCAGTACACTCGTAGATTGTCATCATGATCGTCTCCAACCATCAAATCCCAATTGAATAATCCGGGAGGAATCTCTTGTACATCATTACTGGCGTTAATCCATGGACTGCCCCCATCTAGGATGAATGTGGTAGAGAATGTTCCAGCCAAGCCACCTTCATCTGTGCAAACTACTGAAACCGGCAAATTTGAGTCTTGTTCGAAGGCTGTAAGGTTGATCCCTATGTTGTCTGTAAGACCTGAAATGTTCCAAGCACAATCATGAATTGACAAAGGCGCGTCATCGATAATCACATCAAAATCGTAAGACGTATTGTCCCAAGGTAAAGCATAATCTTCAGCCATAGAAAGAACTGGTGCGGAATTTGGACCCAGAGATATAATGTAAAAACCAGAAATGGAGGTTTCATCCCTCGTTAGTGTGAAGTTTGCAGGGGTGCCATCAATCCATTCTTCTAGGGGGCTAGAGAGGTACTGCCACCCTCCATTTGTAACTATATTCAACGGCGTAGTTTGCCTCAAATCATTGTAAAATGGGATTTCCATCCTCACCAAACTGATCTGAGAGCGCTCAGCATTAATGCTAGCAGATTCATTCCAACCCCAATAACCGTTTGCGAAGTCAATTTCCGCATCGAATACCAGATTACTGAACTGTACTGCAGAATCATCAATTATACAGCACAGTGCTTCTTTTCCGTTAACATAATTCAAACCCTCAAGCAGAGTTTCTAATTGTGAAACATCTCCTCCCAAAAATCGGTCAACCTGACTTTCGATTCCTGCTGATACACCAGGGATAAACGGCAATCCTAGCCCGTTATTGAAAGAATGAGATGCCATCCAAGAACCGGTAATCGCCTCGTTAGGCGTGAGGTTAGAAGTAAATTCAATGCTAGCTAAACCGCTGATTGATGTCGCATTTAGTTGCTCATCTATCCATTGAGTAGTTGGAGGCCAAACGGGTTGTCCTATCGGCATCCCTTGCTGATACACGCGAGCGCTCCAACCTCCTCCAAATTCGCCAACTGTCAGATTTTGGTTATCCCAATCAACCACATTACCGGAACCAGTTTGGATTGCCTTAACAATCACATCTTCACTGTAATTGCCCTGTAGATCATATGTCGTGGTTGCATTAGGAATAGTAATCGATGACTCTCCATATCTTACTGCTGAACCACCTTCTCCAATCAACACGATTGGAATTCCATTTGGAGCATCAACTAATCCATCACTAATCGTTTCTTCCCAGGCGCTACCGAGTACCTGCATTGTATGAGCGCCTTCTACAGTAAAGAGATCTTCAATAATTGGATGTGCCTGCAATACCACAGTTGTCTGCGTTGAAGGAACCGGAGGGTGCCACATCACCACATAACCATCGCATGTGGCACTTGCTTGATACATGCCTCCGCTTGGGCTATCGATGACACTTCCTGTCCAGGGCTCATTTAACACAATTTCACAATCAGAGATTGGGTTGCCTAGCGGGTCTTCAACTTCCACTATCCAAGACTCTGTTTCTTCTGCCCAAACTGCTGGCATCAAAAGCAACAATACGAGCAACAGAACCCTGCGCATGTCACTTAGCAGAAGTTCATACCTCATCAAGGAAGCGGATTTTCGCGCCCATATGTTCATGGTCGGGTTTGGCACAACCCAGATGGAAGGGGGAGTGAGATGCCCGGATTAATCACCATGGATGACCTGACGAATGAAGAGATTATTTCTATTCTAGACGATGCTGAAAGGCTGCTACCTGTAGCGCGTGGAGAAGTATACTTGCCACTGCTACAAGGCAGGATACTTGGCAATCTTTTCTTTGAGCCTTCAACTAGAACTCGTATGTCTTTTGAGACTGCAATGAAGCGATTAGGTGGAGATGTTGTTAATCTTGGAGATGTAAAAACCTCATCTGTTGTCAAAGGTGAAACTCTATTCGATACTATTCAAATGGTTGATGGTTACACAGACATAATCGCAATGAGGCACCCTAGACAAGGAGCCGCACAATATGCTTGCGATAGTGCCAAAGTCCCAATTCTAAACGGTGGCGATGGCGCTGGCCATCACCCAACTCAAACAATGTTGGATCTGTTTACAATAAGGCAGTCTCATGGTACCCTAGAAGGATTGAATGTAATCCTTGCAGGAGATTTGAGGTATGGTCGTACTGTTCATTCCCTTTCTCACGCCTTAGTAAGATTCGGATGTAACGTGACTTTTGCATCGCCTGAAAGCTTGCGTATGCCTGAAGAAATAGTTGCCGATCTGAAAGCGCATGGTGCTGAAGTAGTAGAAACCGATGACCTGCTTGGTCAAATCAACAATGCCGATGTAATTTACATGACAAGAATCCAGAAAGAAAGATTCCCAGATGAAGATGAATACGCAAAGGTTGCAGGCGCCTACAAATTACAGTCTAGTGATTTAGATGGAGCAAAGGCAGAGATGATTATCATGCATCCATTACCTAGAGTGGATGAAATCAATCCTTCTGTAGATTCTACAAGGCATGCTAGATATTTCGAGCAGGCATTCAATGGTGTTGTTGCAAGAATGGCATTGATGTGTTGGTTGTTAGGTGTTGATGTTCCTGAAGACATTAACGAAACAGGGGTGGTTCTATGAGTCAAGAAGCAAACATGAGAAGAGTCACTGCAATCAAGAATGGTACTGTAATTGACCATGTTCCAGCTGGCAAGGCTCTATCTGTTCTAAAGATGCTAGGTATAGGAGGAAACATGTCAAATCCTGTGTCTCTTGTGATGAATGTTCCATCAAAGAAGATGGGAGGAAAAGATATCATCAAAGTTGAAGATCGTGAATTAACGCAGCACGAGTTGGATCGTTTGGCGCTAGTTGCTCCTGAGGCATCTGTGGCTATCATTCGAGCATACTCGGTTGCAGAGAAATTAGACATCAACCTGACTGAAGAAGTGGTTAACGTGGCAAGATGCACATTCTCCAACTGTATCACAATCAATCCGCGTGAGCCTTTGCCGCACAGACTAGTATTGACCAACCGAGACCCTCTAGAACTACGCTGCAGATATTGTGGCAAAACACAAGACATCGAAGGATTGGTCGACAATTTACTTTGATTACAATTCGAATAACTTGGCCTTTTCACAGGCCTTGAAATTTATCCACCCAGGCATTCCTAGGTCGATAGGAACTCCGCCTACTGTAGTGATTAATCCGGTCATAATCAGATGATTTGCAAGTGGTGGGTTTGTCCAATCGACTTTCTTCCAACCTTTCTTTCCTAGATTCTTGAATACTGTTTCTCGACGTGAAGTCCATGAATTAGCATTCCAGGCATGTATCTTCATTGCATTGGTAGAGAGGTTTGGTGCAGCAACTACATTGTGAGAGTCTTGCCAATTCTTTTCCCAATCTCCATCCATGGTATCTGCCCAAATCAGACCAGTCTTCTCTAGTTCTGGCATTTCCATCTCACCGAGGCTTGCTAAGTGTATAGCCAGCCTTCTCAGATGAGGATGACGTGGATGTTTCTTCATGGTTTTTTCGACTATGTTTATTGCACTAGCATTCATTCCTCTATCGAGATAGAGTAGAGCCCTTGCTGTTTGGCCATGAGGCCATTCTTCCATGTTGACATCATTCTTTTTCGCCCAAGCCTCTAATTTGTCTAATGCGATGTCAGATTGCGACCATAGTCTAAATCTAGCAATGTCTCCAAGTATGTGTAATTTTGAAGCCGGTTTGAATTTCCAAGCAATATTACTGCCGGGTGCTCCTTCTTGGTATCTTTTCAATAGGTCGATATTTCTCTTTGTAACTGAATCTAATCTCAATAATGGCCTTACAGCATTTGGTAATTTGATTGAAGGATCCAATACTGATGTAATCCACTTCAACCGAGCGGATTCAATATCCTCATCAGCCAGCAACTCCAAGCGCGGGAGCGCTTCGGGTATGTCTCTTTGAGCAAGTGAAGCCGCAGCCAGTATGACTCTAGCAATCTCAGCAGTTCGTCCTGCTCTCAAAGCCAAGAAGGAAAGAGCAACCTGTTCCGCTTGGTCCCATCTTCCTAGACCCATCAACATCTCCATACTGGCTTCTGTTCTCCTTACTAGAGAAAGACCTTCGATACTCTCTTCTCCATGATCCTCATACAATAATTCCATTTTCTCCATTGCTTTTGACCAGTTGTCGGATGAAATCATGTCACGGAAATCTTCACCTTTACGGTAAATCATCTGTTCGATTGCTTCTAACTGGATTCTATTTTGGTTAGCCATAGCATCGAAGGAAATGTCATCCAAATGCTGCCCTGTCCTTCTAGAAAGAGCCCAAATGCCTAGGAAAACAACTTGCCCGCCAGATGCCAGCATCCAAGTCATTTCTTCCAAAGCATCTTTTCGAATGACTTGACAAATCGAATCTTGCCAAGAGCCACATTGACTTCCTTGAGGAAGATATTGTGAATCCCAAAACGTTAGCATTGCTAAAGCTAACAACAGCATAGACTGGCCGGCAAAGCCTGTGAAACAGAAATTCAAAACATTGGCTTGTTGAGATTTCTCACTTCGCAATAATCGAGAGTCTGCAAGCCTAATTCCTCCTTTTCCAGAAACGTCAGCGATATCAAGGAACAATATTCTTGCAACCTCGTATACGAACAAAAACCCTACAATTGCAACGTTAAGTAAGAGGAATAGAAGAACGATAGTGACTAATGGGACTCTAATTCCCGGTTCTGAAATATTTGCAAACAGTTCAATTGCATAGAATCCTAAGACTCCACCTTCTTCCATAATGGAGGACTGTGGGCGGTATTCAGGCAAATCCAATACTCTCTGCGTGTGTTCAAACATTGTTGGATCTATGGCTAGCAGAATTAGTGAAACAAGTGTGTTGAATGCGATAAATGGCATTGCTGCTGTGTTTAACCAAACTAAAGTCGATACGAATTGCTTTCTGGCAGGAGGTTTGAATGGATAAAATGCAGATGGCTCTCCCTTTGACAACATCTTACTCGAATCTTTCAAAGCCGTCCATGATGAGCCCATAACTCTACCATAAGCGATGAATCCTGGAGCGAATGCTAAACAACCGGTCAGAGCTAATTTCCTATCAAATCCAATATCAGCAAGGCTCATGATAAACCACAGCATAATTAGCGAAGTAAACCATAGTATCGTGATTGTAACCCCGACTCCATTTCTGAAAGTGCTAGCTCCTTGAAGCGTTGCACGCTTACCACCAGTTCTCGTGATTATCTGTGTACTCATTGAGACTCCTGTAGATATCATTGCTGGAACGATAATCAAAATTAATGCGAAAGCCAACGAAATTTGGTGAAGCCCTTCAGAGAGTTCCATTTGATAGAATAACCATTCCATTCCAAGTAAAATTGCACCGGTTAATGCCATGACGTATACCGTTAGACCGTTTCTCATACCAGGGGTCTTCAACAGTTCTTTTGCCTCTTCCTTGCTATCTGTTACTGTATGGACTTCGTATCTTTTCGGCCCGGTAGGGAATGCTACTTGCAATCCAGAAAGGCCTCTTGGAATCACATATTCTTGGAATAGATACGCGATGAATGCCGATAAAGAAATGGCAAGAATTGCCATTCCATCGAATTCACTTACGAGTTCGATTCCCATTTTTTACCCTCATTCTTCCTTTGGTGGAACAAGTGCGGGTGTTGCTCTCTTGGAGTTGATTTCTTCCAACAACTCATCAACGAACGTATCGAATGCTACTCCTGCCCTCTGATCGCCATTTCTTGCGCGAATAGATACGGTGTTGTTAGTCGCTTCATCATCGCCTAGAATCAACATGTATGCAGGCTGGAACTTCCTATGCATTCGAATCTTCTTTCCGATTGTGTCATCGCCATCATCTATTTCTGCTCTAATTCCGGCTGCTTTGAGTTTTGTTGTGATTTCTTGCCCGTACTCGACTTGCTTCTCTGAGATTGTCAAAACATGGATCTGAGTTGGTGCAAGCCAGGTTGGGAATCGCCCTGCGAAGTGCTCAATCAATACTCCACAGAATCTCTCCATCGAACCGAATGGTGCTCTGTGAATCATTACTGGCCTGTGCATTTCGCCATCACTTCCTTTGTATTGAAGTTCGAATCTTTCTGGTAGATTGTAATCGACTTGAACGGTTCCTAATTGCCACTCTCTACCAATTACGTCTTTGACCACGAAGTCAATTTTTGGTCCATAGAAGGCTGCTTCTCCTGGCTCTTCGGACCAATTGACACCTAGGCTGCTTGCTGCTGCTCTACATGCTTCTTCAGCTAAATCCCACTTTTCGCTATCACCGACATACTTGCTTGAATCAGGGTCTCTAAGACCAACTCTGACTCGATAATCATGCATTCCCAATGCTTCGAAGATTACCTGAACAAGTTCGATACAACCCAAGACCTCGTGCGCAATTTGGTCTTCTGTTACGAATAAATGCGCATCGTCTTGAGTAAAACCTCTAACTCTAGTCAATCCGGAAATCTCTCCGGATTGCTCCCANCGGTACACTGTTCCAAACTCCGCTAATCTGAGCGGCAAGTCACGGTATGAACGTGCCTGTGAAGAATAAATCTTGATGTGATGAGGNCAATTCATTGGTTTCANCATATATCCTTCGATATCNCCGGCTGCCATCATNTTCGATAATTCGCCACANCTNCATCCTTCATTGGCTAGACGNGCCATCATATCCTTCTCAACCAAAGGAGGGTATTGTGAATCCTGNTAGTATGGNAAATGNCCACTGGTNCGATANAGGTCNAGTTTNCCNATNTGNGGAGTGAATACCTGGTGGTATCCTTGTCTAGTCAAATGCTCGGAAATGAATTCCTGCAAACATGAACGAATTATTGCACCTCGTGGTGTCCAGAGAATGAGTCCCTGTCCTACGTCTTCATCGACATGGAACAATTGTAAGTCCTTACCCAACTTTCTGTGGTCTCTTTTCTTAGCTTCCTCAATAGCAGACATTGTTGCCTTTAGAGCATCCTTTGTCGGTTCAACAATCCCATAGATTCGAGTAAGTTGTTCACGGCTTTGGTCTCCTCTCCAAAATGCAGAAGATACTGTGGTCAGTCTCACATGCATCAATTTAGCAGTTGAATGAACGTGAGGACCCAAACACAAGTCATACCATTCACCTTGTCTGTAGATTGTTGAACCACTCCCTTCCTCAATTTTATCATTAATGATTTCAATTTTGTAAGGATTAGAAGAGAACAACTCGTTGAGTTCAGAATCGGTGCATACGACTCTTTCGACCGTGAGATTTCTTCGTGCAAGTTCGTGCATTTTCTTCTGAACCGCTTTCAATTCAGACTCACCAAAATCTTCGAGATCTGCGAAGTCATAGTAGAATCCACGATCGATTGGAGGNCCAATTGTTGGTTTTGCGTTAGGATAAATCATGGTTATTGCTTGAGCAAGTAAGTGAGCAGCACTATGACGAAGAATGTAAATCCCTTCATCAGAATATGCAGAAATACCCTCAACTGAGCAATCAGAATCCAATATTGCAGAGAAATCTTTCTGCTCTCCATCAACCATGGCTGCGACGCAGTCATGCTTTCTGCCCTCNATATCAATCACGATTTCTCCTGCCGTTATTCCTGCCGCGTATTCGTTAACTGAACCGTCCGGCAGGGTGACAGAAATCATGGACATGGTATTGCCTCCGCCCCCTACGGGGGCGCTTCTGCCTTTCACCTTGACTATTATCGGTCGCTAAAAATTGAGTTATGTAGGCCAAGTGGAGTTTACCACTCTACATCGAAATCGTCGCCTTCTTTTGACGATGGTTCTGAAACAACTTCCACATTCTTCTTTTCGGGCGTAGATTGCTGTTTGGTAGGCATACGGATCTGGGTGCGATTTTCGACTACATCCCTCTGTCCACGGAATACTGGAGCCTCGTGTACCTTTACCTCTTTTTTCTCCGCAGGAGCAACTTCTTTCGCCTCTTCTTTGACTTGATTTTTCCAAGCCCCCTCGAAGGTAAGGTCATCTTTACGTCTCTGCATGTATATTCCTTGAAACTAACAATACATAATCGGTTTGATGTATCGTGAATATCTGGGCCATAATATGCGCCTTGCGGTCATCGTGAATCCGGATGCCGGCCTCGGAGGCAGGCTTGGCTTCAAAGGAAGTGATGGCAGAGCGGCTGAAGCACGTGCTGCAGGCGCTCAAGATAGAGCAGGNCCTAGAATGCGCCAATGCTTAGAAAAATTGGCGGAATTGGCGAGAGACCCTATCGAAATCATTGCTTGGGATGGCAGAATGGGTGGAGATTGGATTCCTGGTGAGTACACATCCACAGGAGTCACTCCTGAGACCACCGATGCTAGTTCTACCTCAGACTTCATCAAAGCACATTCTCCTGATTTATTCCTGTACGCCGGTGGAGATGGAACAACCCGAGATATTGTCGAAGCTTTGGGTGAGAGAAACATACCACTTGTGGGCGTTCCTGGTGGAGTGAAGATGCACAGCGGTTGCTTTGCTACCACTCCTAAAGCGGCGGCAGAAGTGGTGTGGTCATTCGTTACCGGAGACCTNATGGTTGCTAGAACTGAAGTGATGGATCTAGACGAAGAAGTCTATCGCAAAGGTGAATGGAAAGTCCGAATGTATGGTGAAGCATTCACTCCAGCAAGTCCGAGATGGATGCAAGGAGCAAAGGAACAAGTTCAGAGAGAATCCGAAGAAGAGACCCTAGANGCCATGGCAATGCATGTTNCCAGCCTTGTAGANGANGATGNNNATTTGATGATTGTNTGGGGNAGTGGNGGAACACTCAGNCAAATATGNCGANAGAATGGATTTGATTCAACACTANTNGGNATCGANATTCAGCANGCNGGNNAGATGTATCTTGACCTCAATGAGGAAGGATTACTCAAGCGTATTTCATCNCATGAAGGTAAAATCCTNCTNTTGNTNTCACCTATGGGCGGNCAAGGATTCCTAATCGGCCGAGGGAACTTACAACTTTCTCCCGATGTACTGCGTGCGATTGGAACTAACAATATTCTCGGAATTGCAACTCCTGCTAAGCTCCTAGGGCTAAGCGAGTTGAGAATCGATACCGGTGATGAAACTCTCGATGCTGAAATCCGTGCCAAGAAATATCTCAAGGTCCTACAGGGTTACAGAACTACTAGAGTCATCAGAGTGGCTGAGGATTAGAAGAAGGCGAATGAAAGGGTGTTACATCCTACTCAAAGGGTAGCGTATAAAATGACCCACGCAAAGCCCATTCAAACATTATTTGTATTCGCATGGGTCTTCGGATAGACCCAATGAAACATCCTTATTTCCTATTCAGATTCTACCTCAAATTGAATTGCATGAATAATCGTTCCCTTAACTCTGAATAATGTATTTTCAGATGATTTTCCCTTTTTGTCAAATTTACTTTGAACCAGGGTTATTGGAAGGAGAGTATTGTTGAATAATCCAGGTCTGCCTTTCATTTCTTTTTCCAGTTCTTTCTGTGGATCCCAATAATTGAAAATACCGAGTTTTCTTGATGACAAATCTAAAAATTCCGTCTTTTTTAATTCGTTTACAGATTCATATTTTTTGTTACCTTCCGAGTCTTTTTCATTGATTAGTGCTTCTTTGAAACAATTGAAGTCGAATTCGGTGCCATAAACTATCCAGTATCGCTGGTTGCTAACAAAATCCTTTGCTAGGGGAAGAGACCAGTAGTACTGACTAGGGGATCTGTAATACCAACCGTCAATGCCAGTCTCTTGTAATTGAACTTCAAAATCGTAGACAGGTGTAAGCATGGATGGTGATAGTATGTAATGGATATTTATGTCTTGCTTTAGTAAGCGCCCCCCTTTGAAACGACGGCTTTAGGATGGGTACCCCTTGATTGGATCAAACAGTTTCCCCAGAAGCTGCTTTCAGTAGCCCCAAGAATGGAGGGCTTGGCTTCTCTGGCCTAC
>PAJN01000040.1 GCA_002710205.1 Methanobacteriota archaeon
TGCTGTTGCACAATACAAAACCATCAGAACGGTTGCTGAGAATAAGATTGTGTTACCATCATCTCTGGCTTCGGTCATCAAATCCCTACCTAGCAAGAATAGAAGTCCTACGCCTACGATTGGTGTAAGCATCGAATCTAACCAATCTGCAATTGGGATAATTCTTCCTCTTGCAGGGTCGACTAATACAAGGTTTGATTCAAGCGCAGTGGCTACAATTCCAACGATTCCTAATAATAGAACATAGAATAATCCTGCAAGAATAAATTCTGCAATTAATGAATCTAGGCGTAAAGTCCAGTGAATAATCAACCATGAAAACAGACCCAAAAATACAACGCGTGGAACTTTATGGAAGTGAACAGCTATATTCGAAGCATCTAGAACTTTAGCATCATTGCTGCAATGGTCGTTTCCAGCATCTGGGACGTGGATGATTTGTTTTCCAAACCAAGTTTCAAGCAACTTGATTGCATTTATCAATAATTTCCTACGAATCAACAATACTTCCAAGAGGTATAGTACTGGGATTCCAAGAATGATTATTGGAAGAGTGGCGATTGCTACGACAGGTAGAATGAATATCATTGGAACTAACAAGAAGTGAGTAATTGTAAGCGGATATAACATATCTGTTTCATTCAGTTTGGCTTTACTAGCCTTGATTCCCAATCTCCTCGACTCTTCGTCTAGGACTTCACGAAAATGTTCGACTTGCATTCCAGAATCAAGAATTTTCTGTACTGTTGATCTGTAATTTCTCTCAGCAGGACCTACTCCTAAAATCACGGTTTGGTAGAGTAATTTTGCCGGTAAAGCAAGCAGAACTGGAAGCGCCAAAATACCGATAGCCCACAACAAATTCCCGATGTCGAGAGTTGAGGCCATATTACGCCGTGTAGGCCTACCCCTCAAGAATGTTCATGGAGGGACTACGTCTGAACTACCGATAATGGCACGAATTGCTGTGACCGACGGTATGGCTTCGGCTGCTGTAGCAGTCTTGGAAAAAGCTGGCCATGAAGTAGTACTGGGGTACATAGAGAAATCAGATTTGTTGTCTGGTGCCCTAGAAGGCTTTGATGCGATTATTGTTCGTAGTGCAACGAAGTTAACTGCGGAAATCATTGAAGCTAGCAAAGACCTATCCATCATTGGTCGTGCTGGAGTAGGTGTTGACAACATCGATCTTGAAGCAGCAGGTTCAGCTGGAATAATGGTGATAAATGCTCCAAATGCATCAACTCAATCAGTAGTTGAATTGACGATTGGTCATCTTTTAGCATCTGTCCGGCATATCCCAAAATCCGACAGAAGTATGAGGCAAAATAAGTGGGAAAAGAAAGCAATGAAAGGAACAGAACTTTCTGGAAAGTGCTTGGGCCTGATTGGATTTGGAAGGATTGCTCAAGGTGTTGCAAGAGTAGCCACATCTCTTGGTATGGAAATTCATACCTATGACCCATACTTGCCTCCAAAGGTGGCCAAAGCCCAAGGCGCATATTTACATAAAAAAGTAGACTCTCTGTTCAAGACCTGTACGCACATTTCTGTTCATTGCAATCTCACCGAAGAAACACATCATTTGGTAAATGAGAAGCGGATGAAAATGATGCCCGGTAAAAAAAGTGGAATTAATTGCGGCAATCACATTGTAAATTGTGCCCGTGGCGGAATTGTAGATGAGGATGCTCTACTTTCTGCATTGGAAAGCGGTACAATTACAAGTGCGGCTTTGGATGTATTTGAAATCGAACCTGTCTCCGAGGATTCTCCACTAATTCAACATGAAAATTTCCATGGCACCCCTCATATCGGTGCAGCAACATTAGAGGCACAACATCGAGTTGGAATTGATATTGCACAAGAAGTGATCATTGCGTTGAAAGGTCAGAAGCCTTCAACATTGGTTAACGCTAAATTTCTTAGTTAAGACTTCTCGAGAACTGCAAAGTAAACTAGTGTAATTTCAATTGCAAACAAAATCACAATTGCTAACCAGCCCCCAGATACGTCATAATCCACGTTTACATTGAATTCATCAATGAATGATTTAGAACTAACTTGGCCATTGAATGGCCAAGGATTGTCATCGTCATCATCGTCCTCTTCTTCAGCTTCTTCTAATGAGCCTATCATTATGTGGAATTCTTCTCCATCAGGCGTCCATTCAAACATCGAGTCTGAAGCCGATGTTGGCCCCCCTGCAATGAAATCAATTTTAGAATCACAGGATACGATTTCACCATCCGAACTGCCTCCAAGTTTTGCCAGTGAATTGTAATCTTCTACGGAGATAATTCCAATCCATACGGTTTTGTCATCCCATGTTACTTCAACTTCGATATCTAGCAAGGCACTAGCACCTGGGACAGTGTCAAATGCTTCTTTCGTCACTCCACAGAGTCCTGCATCAGGTTTTGGAACATCGGGAATTAATTCTTCTCCGGAATAGCCTATCAGTGATGCCAGAAACAAAATTCCTACCGCAATGGTAAGTATTGACTTGACTCTGCCCATATACAACCTTAGACAATACTTCTTCATCAAAGCATGGGTTTCGCGTTATTCAAAAACCTCCGGCATTCTATTCGATTCATGGCATCTAGGATACTAATCCATTGTGACTTGGATGCCTTTTTCGCAGCTGTTGAAACTTTGCACCACAACTTGGACCCAGATATTCCATTGATACTGGGTTCCGACCCAAAAGAAGGGAAAGGAAGAGGAATTGTATCTACGTGTAATTATGCTGCAAGGAAATTTGGTATTCGCTCAGCAATGCCTATTGGAGAAGCATGGAGAAGATGCCCCGGACCCCCGCATGGATCTGGTCATTACCTGAAATCAACCAGAGGATTGTATTCTCGTGCAAGTAGAAAGGTAATGTCTATCCTATCTAAAAATGCGGATAAGTTTGAACAAGCAAGCATCGATGAAGCTTACCTTGATATTACTGACTACTGCGAAGGTGATTGGGACAAAGCGTTAGCATTTGCAAGAAATTTGCAGACAAAAATCATGGATGAATTGGGCTTATCCACTTCGTTCGGAATAGGTCCAACTCGGATTCTTGCAAAGATGGGGAGCGAGGAAAACAAACCAGCAGGTATTCATAGAACCCTTCCGGATCAAATTGAAGATTTTTTCAATGGTCGTTCAGTTAGAGAGGTTCCTGGAATAGGGCCTAAAACAGCAACAAGATTAGCAGAATGGGGAATAAATACAATGTCTGAAGCAGCAGAATATGGTGAAATAGCCTTGGCAAGGTTCACTTCTGAGCGATTCGCATCATGGATAATAAGAGTACTAGAAGGAGAAACTAGTAATGATGTCAGCCCATTGCGTAGTAGAAAATCAGTTGGAAAAGAGCACACTTTTGAGTTTGACCAAATAGATAGCGAGAATGTATTATCACAATTGTCAGTATTGGTAAGTAAAGTTATCAAACGAGCAAAAGAAATGGGAGTGTCAGGTCGTCTGGGAGAAGTAAAAATTCGTTATCAAGGATTTGAAACCCATACACATGGTCGTTCCATCCCAGTTGCAATGGATGATGAAAGTGTTTTCATGCGCTTAGCGCATGGATTATTTGCAGAAAACATAGAGTTTGACCGGCCAGTTAGGCTGGTTGGTTTCCGTCTCGGGAATTTGGAAATGCCATTATCCAGGCAATCTACTCTAGATGTGGATGAGTAATTACTCTAGTTTGTGCATTTGAGTCAAAATCATCTTGAATTCGTTCAATTCTTCTGGAATTTCAATTCCCGAAATAGGTGCGTTGAGTGACAACCCAGTGTCCTTCTTTTGTCTCCAAGTGGACCCATTGAATTCCTCAATTATACTAGTCAATTTCCTGAGTTCTTCGTCTTCAGGAGTTCTAGGCGGGAATTCTCTTACATCAACAGCACTCTGTTCGTACAATGTGCTCGATATATGATGGGTGAAGAAGGGGCATACTGGTGATAATGCTGACATCAAGTCACGTACAATTCGATGAATTGTCCAAGCAGCATTCGTGTCACCATCATACAGTCTAGACTTCGACATCTCAAGCCAGTGGCTAGGTAGAATACCGGTCCCGAATGTTTTCAATCCCTGTGTTGCGGTGTAAATGTCAAGGTTAGCCCACGCTTTCTCGACTTTATCCATAGTCTCAGCAAATTCTGATAAGATCCAACGATCTTCAACAGAGAGTTCCTCCGGAGTTGTCTCCAAGTCTTCGGGTACATCGAATTGACTAGCAAATCTAGCCACATTGAACAATTTGGTGAGTACTCCGAAATATTTTGCTTCAATCTCTTCAGGGTTAATCTGGAAGTCATCACCGACCTGTGCATCACATGCTTTCCATAATCTGAAACACTCAGAGCCGATTTTGTTAGCTTTCAGTTGCACACTCTTTTCCGGACCTTTGACTCTCCAAGATCCAGTTCTTCCACCTGCTCCACACTCAAGAACACTGTCAGCATCGATTCCATTTCCAAGGGATTTGGACATTTTTCTGCCCCATGGGTCCATTCCAAGTCCGTCGATCCAAACATGCTTGAATCCAGGTTTGTCTAGCAATAGTGCACTCTTTAGTAAAGTGTAGTACAACCAAGTTCTGACAATTTCTTTTCCTTGAGGGCGGATTGCAGTAGGGAATGCTTTCTCAAAAGTATTCATGTCGTTTAGGTACCCTGAGACAAAGAGATTTGAGTTGCTGGAATCCATCCAAGTATCGAAAACTTTCTCTTCGCCTACAATTTCTCCCAAATCGTCCTTCATTTCACCATACAGTCCGATTACTTCGCGAGTTTCCCTATCTAGGACCTCGCTGTTATCCGGTGGAGATTGGCACCACGGTTGAACGTATACGCCTGAAGGCGCACAGATTACCTTAGTTCCTTCATCTGCATACCAAATCGGTATCTCTGTGTGATACCATCTTCTTCGACTAATTGGCCAATCGATTGAGATGTTCTCCATCCAGTCAAGAAGGAATTGCTTATTTCTGGGTGGGTGGAATTCAATATCTTCTGCCAACTCTCTGATTCTGTCTTGGATGTGAGTTTGTCTAACATACCATTCTTTCAGAAGAATAATTTCGACCGGGTTTTTCCCTCTCTCAGAAACAGGTACCTCCTGTTCTTTCTCAACGATTTGGTGAATCTTCCCTTCACTTTCTAGATGTTCAATTACAGATTTTCTTGCTTCTGCGACCTTCATTCCTGCGAATGGTCCGGCAATACTCGTCATACATCCATCTAAGTCAATTGCTTGGAATGGATTCAGTCCAAGTTCACGGAATACAGCGACGTCGTTTTGGTCACCGAATGAACATACCATTAGAATTCCAGAGCCAAATTCACTCTTAACCGATGGGTGAGTAGAAATTTCTACACTAATCTCTCTACCTTCTACAGGAAGTGGAAGGATTGCTTTCTTTCCGATTAAGTGCTTGTAGCGCTCATCATCTGGATGAACGACTACTATGCCACAAGCGCAAATTAGTTCTGGACGAGTTGTAGAAATAATCAGTTCTTCGCCGGTTTCTGTTTGCCATTTAATATCAATCAGTTTGGTTTTTCTTTGTAACCTTTCAACTTCTGCATCTGCAATGGTTGTGCCTTCTACAGGGTCGTAGATATTTGGTCGTAAATCCTCAACTATTGCGCCTCTTTTGAATAATTCAGTGAATATTGTTTGTGTGACCATACGGTAATTTGGTGCATCTGTAAGATATTCGTTAGCATAATCCATAGAAAGGCCCACACGACGAGCTGTATTGCGCATAGATTGGGTGAACTCTTCAATCGTCTCTTCACACAATTTGAGAAATTCTGCTCTGTCGTATGTTTTCATTTTCTTTCCAGTATTCTTCTCTACAGTGAATTCGACATTGATTCCGTTTCTGTCAACTCCCCATGGGAATTTTACTTCCTTTCCTAGCAGTCTCTGCGAGCGAGCAATAACGTCTATCATACTGTATTGAGCAACAGCTCCGATGTGCCAAGTTCCGCTAGGATAAGGCGGTGGTGTATCGATTACGAATATCTCCTTCCCAGATTCTGGATTGAAGCCATATCGCTTGGAATATGCAGCCTCATCTGCATAATGTTCCTCTTGGATTCTCTTTTCTAGGTCGATTGACCATCTTTTGTCGTTTAGTTTAGGAGATGGCATATTGCTCACCGGCCCTGCGTGCGTTATCCTCACAGGTCCGTTTGGGGGTGATGGGTCTTACTTTTGAAGTGATTGGATGACCATTATGGGTATGCTTTCAAATGGTCTAAGCATGACGGGGTAGCGAGGGGGCATCATGTCCGAAGATGAGTCTGGGCCGAAAGATGACTCTTCATCGCTACAGGACAAACTGTCGCGAATCTTTGGGCACGGCCAAGAAAAGCTTCGTGGAAGCGTCAAGGATTGGAATGCGAGAAAGACCCTTGATGCCGTTTTGGATGCTCCTAAATCTCTTCAAAGAGAGTGGCAAAAACACGGTGCTACTGGAATTTTAACCAAATTCCCTATTTTCATGGTGATTACTTGTCTTCTAGCATCGGTCTTCTTTGCTTATCATTCTGGCTTCGTTGACGGGACTTCCATCAAACCAGGTGATGAACCATCATTGAATGTAAATGGTGATTTGGACGTTTATCTACCAGAAGGATCTCCGGTTCTAGAGAGCATAAAAGAGGTAGAAAAGAATTGGTCTACTAACGTGATGATCATTTACATCGACTCTCCTGAGAAACCAATTGATGATAGAAGAATCTTACAAGAGATGTCTTATGTGGAGACCAAACTAAATCCAAGACTATCTGACCCTACTGATGACGTAATTTATGCTCTTTCACTATCAACGGTCGTCAAGGAAGTAAACTCGAGTTTACCTCGTATCCAAGATGCGTTCGTTGACGAATTGGTGGCAGAAATTTGTCCACCTGGTGATGAAAATTGTATCGGACAAACTGCTGGAGAATTAGTGAAGGATGTCCTGGATATAGGAGACCCGATTTGGGGTAATTACAGCATTCCTTCTCAAACAACAATCGATACTATCGTGGATGAAATGTACGAAGATGATGGTACGCCTTCGCCCGGATTAGATAAAATGTCAAGGGATACTGATGGGGACGGTTTTCTAGACAAGGCTGTGATTATTATTGCTGTTGACGAAACTAAGACTGCAAAGGAAGTTATCGATAAGACACAAGAAATCCTAGATGACATCTCTAAAGAAAAGCGACCATGTGAATACGATCAAAATGGTGAACCAATCGGTGCTGATTTATGTGATTGGGAAGATTTAGGAATATCGATGACATTAACAGGTCCTGTCCCAATTACTAATGCGGTAACAGAATTCTCTTTCAAACTATTTTGGCAGATTTTCCCGCTGGCTATTGTTTTGGTTGCACTGGGGTTGTTTGTATTCCACTCGGACGTATTGCAAACTGGTTCATGGAGGCCGGTTCAAGGTTTCAAAGTAGTAGTAATAGCCGGTCTCCCAACTCTGTGTTCTGTATTTTGGACATTAGGAATAATGGGTTATACTGGATATGAAGTTACTATGACTGTAATTATCGTTGGCCCGATCTTATTGGCGCTGGGCGTGTCGTATGGTTTACACATTACCAATCGATATGCGGAAGAAACCGGTACTAAAGATGAGAAAATACGACAATCGCTAGCATCAACTGGTAGAGCAGTATTCCTTTCAGCAGTAACTACAGTTATCGGTTTCATTTCCTTAACATTCACACCAATGAAACCAATTGAAACCGTTGGAATAGCACTTTCCGGCGGTATTGTTATTGTTTACTTCTTGACTATGGCGATGGTGCCTAATCTAACATTACTCCTAGATCTGAGAAAGCCCAAACACCCACCGTTACCGGTCTTTGAGAAAGTTGTTCAAGTTCCGATTAAATGGTCTAAAGGCGTGATTGCAGTCTTCATGGTTATGATTTTCATTTCAGGGTTTTGGGGTCAGGAAAATGTTGAGGAGAACATCGACTTACTAGGTATGGCTCCTGAAGATGAAGCATCTGTTGTAACAATGAAACAATATTCACAAGACTTCAACGCAGGCCAAGTTGGGATGATACTCATTGAGGGTGATATTTCAGGAGATGCAGATCCAACCGAGGGTGAACCGGTTGAGAAACTATTGGGATTATCTGCCCTAGAAGACAAGCTCAACACGATTGAACAAACCAACGCAGTCAGTATAGTCTTCTTGATGAAATCTGTTGGTTTGGGGGCAAATATTAGCGGGACTCCACTTTGGAATTTAACCGATAATCCACTTGTTCCTGAGGACCTAAAAGATGCATTAGAACCATATCTCAACCGTCAATACAACGAAGATGTAACTTTCTGGGAGATTCTGACTTCACCTCGTGCTAATGGCACTAACAATCCTCGAGCAGAAGGATTCCTTCTAGATGTGTTTTATTCAAGCCTAACAGATGAAACAAGGGGTCTATTTATTTCAGATGATTATAGTAGAAACTTGATCTATGTAGATATGCCATTCGTACCTGTAGCTGAGACCTCTGAAGCTGTTGCTCAAGTTAATGATTACACATCACGTGACTATGAAGGAGACATATATGCTGGCGATTTAACCGGAGTTGCGGCAACAGCAATCGCTGTTAACGAACTCATAGTTGGAAGCCAATGGTCATCACTTGGTTTCGCAGTAGCACTTACCTTGATGACATTAGCAATTGTGTTTAAGGACATAAGATTCTCATTCTGGACTACTGCTCCGGTTATTGCCACTGTTGCCTTACAATGGCTTGTCATGTGGCAAATGGATGTTTCATTATCTCTGGTCACAGTTATGATCGGTTCCATTCTTGTTGGAGTAGGTGTTGATTTCTCAATACACATAGCCAACCGTATACGCGAATTGGGCGGTGGTATTGAAGCGATACGTACGTCGACGGTTAGTACTGGTATGTCATTGTTCGAAGCTGCAACTGTAACTACTTTAGGAATGGTTACCGCATACCAAATTCCTATTCCTGAAATCAAACCGTTCATTACTGTAATCATTATTCTTCTTTGGATTGCAGCGGCAAGTGCACTAATTTTGCTACCTGCAATTTTCGTGTTGCTAGAAGAATTGGGTATCGGATCTACTGGCGGTGCCAGTTCGATGGCAAGGAAACTTGGATTGGGCCGTGTCGCTGCGAGAGGAGACATCGATGTTGTTGATGCCACTCTTATTCCAGACCATGGCGATGCATGGTGAAATCTAAGGGATGTCGCTTAGACGGCCCTTACATGGTGAACTACTGGCTGATGAAGTCCGAGCCCGATGTCTATCCATTTTCTCAATTGGTTGAAGATGGTTCAACACATTGGGATGGTGTAAGAAATTATCAAGCGAGAAACATGATGCGAGATAAGATGAAAATGGGTGACATGGTATTATTTTACCATTCAAATACCAAGCCTCCGCATGTTGCTGGTTTAGCTAGAGTATGCCGTGAAGGCTATCCTGACCACACGTCTTGGGATTCTAGCAGCAAGTATTTCGATGAAAAATCAACTCCTGATAATCCTAGATGGATGATGGTTGATATTGAAGCAGTTCAAGAAATGGAAATGGTTAGTTTGGTCGACATAAAAGCAAATCCTGCTTTGGATGAAATGCCTCTTGTTCAGAGGGGTCAGAGATTATCTGTTCAGCCTGTTTCTAAGGAGCAATATGACGAAATTTGCAGGATGGGTGGAATAGCGTGATACCAGTATCCTCTCGTGCTTCTACAATTGAATATGCGATTAGAGATGTGGTTGTTCCAGCAACCAAATTGGAAGCAGAGGGGCATGAAATTATCAAATTGAATATTGGCGACCCAATCGCATATCCAGGATTGCCAACTCCTAAGCACATGGTTGAGGCATATCGTGAAGGATTAGCATCGGGAAACAATGGTTACTCACCATCGTATGGTCTTCCCAAATTGCGTTCAGCGATTGCTGCAGATGAAACGAGAAAAGGCTGGAATTGTAATGTGGATGATGTCTATGTCTGCCATGGAGTTACTGAAGCTCTACAGATTATCTTTGCAGCTACCTTGGAAGAAGGCTCGAAAGTTTTGGCACCAGGACCGCATTACCCTCCTTACATGGCATACCCTCAGATGTACGGGGCTACGACTATTGAATATGCGCTGAAGTCAGATGATGGATGGTGTATAGATTTAGATGATATTGATTCAAAAATGGATTCCGATGTTCGTTTATTGGTTCTAATTAATCCTAACAATCCTACTGGAAATGTGGCTGGCAGAAATGAAATTCAAAAACTTCTAGCCATAGCAAAAAAGTGGCCTAATTGTATGATTGTTGCAGATGAAATTTACGATGGTCTAGACTTTAGCGGAGAGCATGTATCCGTCGCATCATTATCAGATGAAGTTCCTGTTTTCGCATTGAATGGCGTCTCAAAAGTCTACTACGCTCCCGGTTGGAGGATTGGCTACATGGCAATTCATGACCCAACAAATGTATTGATTGATGTTCGTGATGGGATCGAGAGATTATTGCGCTCAAGGTTGTGTGCTAGCACACCGGCACAACTAGGTTATCTCGCAGGACTTGAAGGGGATAGGGGCTGGATGGATGAGCATTCGTCTAAGGTTCTAAGTCGTAGGCAACTATGTTTGGACAGGATTGCTAATATTGAGGGTCTTGAAGTTGAAGCACCAGGCGGCGCATTCTACATGTTTGCTCGTTTGACAGATGAATATTGGTCCAAAAATGACAAAGAGTTTGTACTAAGTTTATTGCATGAAGAGCATGTACTGGTCGTTCATGGAAGTGGTTTTTCTCCAGAAAAAGGAGTGGGGCACATACGCATAGTATACCTGGCTGATGAATCAACATTGAATGCGGCTTTTGACCGTATTGATTCATTCCTTACTCGCCACAGGCTGGCGAAGATGTCTTGAAGTAATTCCCACGGGCGTATTCTATGAGGAGGTGGCTGTTCGCTTGTTTGGCTTGCTTGGTTTTGATACCATTAGCAAGTGCAGGAACAGTTGAGAATCCTGCCAACCTGTCAATAAATCACGCAATTCCATTTTTGGTTGCTTTTGCCACAGCGCTTATTCTATGGAAGTGGATGATACCCACTCAGTTATCTGGATTGCAAGTAGGTTTCGAGATCGATGAAGGATTGTATGAGGTGCACAGTTTAACCAAGGGCAGAGGCGGAGTTAAACGTTTACTGCAATTGCAGAATGTTGGTTTTGGTATCGCACTTTATATGATGGCGATGACAGGAGTTCTTCTTCTAATTTCTGAGTTAATCTTTGATCCAGAAGTATACTATCTTCCAAATCTATTCTTAATGGGCATACTAGTGTTGATCCCCATTTTAATTTCACCTTGGGAATCTCTCAATGGTCAGTTGGTTGGTAAGCGCATAGGCGTGACTAAGAACAAATTTTTCAAATTATTTTTCAGACGTACTGGGACGCTTATTGGATTATTTGCAGTATCTATTGGAACATATCTTTTGCTTGTACCTCGAATAGACGAATCACAAAAACCACTTGCATTTGCAATAGCTGGATTGGTATTTATGGGTCCTACAATCTTGGCATATGGCAGGATTATGGGCGCATCTTGGAATATGCTGATGATTGGTAAATACCGAACATGGTTAGGGAGGCCAAACCCGATCGATGCTAAAAAACTAGGATTCGTTGGTCGAGCATTTGCATTTATTCTAATTCTATTCTTACTAACCATGCCAATTACAGCAATCAATGGTATAGTCACTGTTGCTTTGGTTATGATAAATGATCCAGCAAATTCTGAAGAAATTTTGAACTATGGGGGGATTTTAGGCCACCAAGTCTATCTTCAGATACAAGAAAATCCCTTGCTTGCAGAATGGGAGGCACTCAAGAGTTTGCCAGAAATTTTGGCTGCATATCTATCATTGAATATTGCAATCGTCGGTCTTGCATTCATATTCGAACTAATTCGAAACTTGTTCCTTGGAGGTCAAGCATTCGGAGGATTGGGTGGAGTACTTCTAGCGACACCTAGGGAAATTCGTTCAGAGGACAAGGCTCAAGCAAGAGTCCTATACTTCGCATTCGCAGGTTTTAGTGGGTATACTGCATTACTTCTGATTTTAGTATGTTACAAAGAATTTGGTAGCCTTATGCCTTTCATTGAATGGTTTGAAGGAATCGGTTTCGATGAAGAATACCGTTTGCTAGTGACGTGGATTTTTATCGCTGTAGGACAAACAATTTTCCTACTTACATGGGTCCTATCTGTTTCTAAGTTCAACTCGTTGCGCAATCTAAAGTTTGACTTGAATCCGGATCAACGCAGAGAAGGTGCCATCATGAGCGGTGGCGGTAATTGGATGTTTGATTTAGTGGAAGAATCGGCTCTAAGTAATGATTTAGATGCGTTGATTAGATTCCAAGAACGCTCAATTGGTGAGGATGAAGCGGTTGTTCGTTTGGCAAAGAGCCGTGCTAGAATGATTGAGATGGGATTACGTGGTTTGTGGCCTTCTGCGATAGAGGAAGCTAAGAAACTACTAGCCCAATCTGGTGGAGAAAATGACGAGGCGAGAATGATTATTGCGGCTGGACATATTGCTTGTCGCAGGCTCGATGCTGCAAGGGAAGCCCTCCACAACCTCCAGCAGCCGGAAGGTTATGACGAGCCGGAATTACTTGCGTTCATTTGCGAATGGTTCGACCCTTGGAATGGATCGGTTGATGAAGATGATTTGTGGGATTGGGAAAATAATCCCTGCATTGATCACCTCAATGATTTGATGAGAATGCTGCGCTCTTGGAGCCCTCAACCAGTTGATGGGGCTCTACATAAAGACAACATTTCAATCAGTGCAAGGCTTTCGCACATTGCATTATTACGTGCTCAAAATATGCACAAAGAGGCCATGGATATCGCTTTGAGACTTGTGCGTGAAAATCCACTAATGACTCCTCCAAGAATAGCTGCAGCCCTCTGTTTAGTTGACAAGGGCGAATGGCATAGTGCATTAAGCGTACTAACTGAACTAGAAGAGACAGATCCATTCGATCCTAGAGTTCGTGCTTTGGCTAATATTTTGGGCAGACCTAAGAGTGATGACGAGGATGAAGTCCTAGAAGTTGCTCTAACTAAGGCACTTACAAAACGCTCACGAAGGTGGATTGATGATGCTCCAGTTAATCCAATTGCTGCAATGATGGTGAAAGGTGGGGTAGATGAAGCGGTTAATGCTAACGTAATGATTGCCGCCGCTGCAGCAGTTGAAAAGAAAATGACACCGCGCTATACATCGGGAATAATTTCACAGGTTTTCAATTGGGGTGTTCTAACTCCAATTTGGTTACTCGCAGGAATTTACGCCTCTGGTGAAATTGGACTTCTGGAAGGGATAAGTATTGCATTTGGATTGATTTTCATTCACCAGAGTGCAAGGCGTTTTAGTAAACAACAGAATAAGGTGATTCGCCACCGAGATCAGAAAGCTATGGTTGCTTATTCTAAGCGAATGCGACGTCATAAAATCAAGTTACAGAGGAGCGAATTACCAGTTGGAACACACTTGCTTTTATCGGGAATGCTGTTAACGATTAATGGAGTTGTTTACGATATAGGATTCCCTGGTTGGATGACTGATTTGGTACCTAAAGAAAGTGAAAGGTCAGTTCGACCTAAATTAGCGCGCCGTGCTAATTCCATGAAGCGAGAACGTGATGCACGCATGCAGAATTTATCTCCTGGATGGTGGTTAAAGCGTCCTAAGGAGGAAGGTTCAGATGTCCCTGCAATGGAAAGGTTGGTGGGTCCAGTTGCATATCGAGGTCGCAATCAACAGATTCAGAGAAAATCTGGGCGTGCTGCAAAGCCGTTAGGTCGTAGTAGAGGACAGCGAGAAATCATGTCAACAAACTTAGGGCGCAAAGGAATACCTCACAACACAATACGCTCTGAGAAGCAATCTCGTGCTACTAGACAGGGTGGACCTAGGCGACCTAGTTGATTAAATCCTGGCAATCTTGGATTCCAAAGGGTCAAAGGCCGAATGCTAAAGGAACCTGTATGGATGGTTCCAGAGGGGATTGGAAAGCGAGTCCAGAAAATTTGAATCATGCTCAAACAGTGTTGGGCGCCGTTATGGATAGTGGTACATTATATCGTGACGGTTTAGGTATGATTGCGAGTGAAAATATTGTATCTCCTATGGTTCAGAAAATTGTTTCTAGCGATCTTCACGGAAGATATGCTGAAGGTTTGCCATACAAGCGCTACTACCAAGGTTGTGGCGATTTTGATACCATTGAAGAACTAGGAATTAATCTGGCAAAAAAACTGTTTAATGTTCCGTTTGCTAACATTCAATCAACAAGTGGGACAGTATCCAATATTGCAGCATTGAAGGCGCTTGCTAAACCAGGCGACGATATTACTGCGGTATCAACAGCTGACGGCGGCCATATCTCTCATGCAAGAATGGGTGCAGTTGGTCTAAGAGACCTAAATCTCTCTACTTACCCGTGGGACGAGGAAAGAATGGAGCCTGACATTGATGCCTCGGCTAAACTAATCCGTGAGGTTGCGCCAAAAATTGCTTTATTCGGGCAATCTGTTTTCCTATTCCCTACTCCTCTTAGAGAACTAGCGGATGCAGCGCATGAAGTCGGATCTAAGGTCATGTACGATGGAGCACATGTTTTGGGATTAATTGCAGGAGGTTGCTTCCAGGACCCACTTCACGAAGGTGCAGATATAATGACGGGTTCTTCACACAAAACATTCCCTGGGCCTCAAGGTGGTTTCATATTATCATCTTCTGAAGATGAAAAATTCCAAAGGAAATTGAACAATGCCGTGTTCCCGGGAACCTGCTCATCATACCATCTTCACCATGTTGCTGGTAAAGTGGTAGCGCTATCTGAATTCATTGAATATGGTGAAGAATTGTCCAAGAATACTGTAGCAAATGCACAAGCATTTGCCGGGGCTCTTGCTGCAGAAGGATTCGATGTTTTAGCCGAATCTCGTGGTTACACTGCTTCACATCAAGTTCTTACAAGGCATGGTGAATTAGATTCAGGAGCTGGTGCTAAAGCAGCTGATTTACTTGAAAAGGCTGGAATCATCACTAACATGAACATGCTGCCAGGAGATACCAAAGCAATGACGCCATCAGGACTGAGGCTTGGAGTACAAGAATTGACACGTGTAGGAATGGGTACAGATGAGATGATAGATGTAGCTCGCTTTTATGCTCGTGTGTTAATCGAAAATGAAGACCCAGCATCGGTAAAGAATGATGTCCGTGAGTTCAAATCCAGTTATCAAGTCATCAGGTATTGCTTCAATGAAGAAAATGTAAGCGGATATCCAATGTGATGTACATGCCTCTAGTCGATGAATCAGATTCTCTACACGATGCATCACTAATATTGTCCTTGAGGGAGAATTTTACTTACAGAGATGGGCTTATTCTCGACACGGAAGGTCATTGTTGGTATAGGTGGCGTTCAGATGGACTTGAAGCATGGTGGAGAATGTTCGAAGAAATTATCGACGCCCCTATGGGTAGAAAATTAGCCAATGCTGCTTGTGATGAGGAAGAGGGGTTATTGAATTCAGGCGCTCTAGATTTCACTGGCCTTTTTCGGAGAAAGAAGATATCCAAAGCTCTCGAAGAAAGATGGTGGTTACATGGATGGGGTGAGCCTAGTCTCAAACCTCCTAGTTTTACAAGCAACGGGTTGACGCCATTGTTTGCTGGAATTTTACAAGCAGACTTCGAGAGGATAAATTCGAAAAGATATCGGATGAGGTGGGAAGAGAAATCCGTAGAGAATTGTATTTTGACTCTAGATGAAACAAATCTTCCCGTCACGGCTTCTAAACCAAGGGGTAAGAGTCATCCATCGGGAGAGTCATACGATGTTTGTGTTGAAAGAAATTGGCGAATCGATGGTTTGAAACATCATCTACTTCCTGTTGGAATTTTTGAGAGATTGCAGGAATCTTGTGCTGGATTAGTGGCAAATATCAGTGATGATGAGAGAAGCTCATGGCCAGAAATCAGTGATGGTTTCCTTTCATTCGCTATAGCTGCCAAACGTTTGTTCATTGCAGGTGAGGAGATATTTTTAGCTGCTGATGCAAATGGATGGATTGATAGTTGTAGATCGTTTTTCGGCCCAATGGGGATGTCTAGCCCTATTTCTGCCAAGGTGTTAGATGCGAATGGCGGAATAGAATTGAAATTTTCAGAGATTGCCCTTCTCTCTTTAACTGCTGGATTACTTGCTGGTGCATGGGTTAGGTGCGAAGGAAGGCCAGTTAAAGTTGCAATTCGTTCGGAAGATAATTTCCAATATATCTCCTTACAAACTAGGTATGAATTGAACGATTTGTCACCCAGAGGGTGAGTTTTAGGTCAAATCATTCACCGTGAAGGTTTATTTGTAGGACTGTAGTGGGTTAAGTTGCGTAGTCTGCGGAGAGTATCAATATGTCAATGTCACATAATCAGATGGCTTACGTTGCAATTGTATCAACATTGATTTTCGGATCATTATTTGTTGGGGCATCAGGATTCTTCCAAACTAGTGAAGGCGCCGGTGATTTTGACCCAGCAGCCGAGGATGATTTGATAGGTGAGGGTTCTAACACTGGACAATCCAATGACCAAGATAATGACGGACTTGTAGATGCTGTTGAGGCACAGTACGGTACAAATCCACTGGATAATGATACTGATGGAGATGGCATGGAAGATGGATGGGAAGTCGAAAATGGGCTAAATCCACTTGACAATGGCGAATCCGACGATGCAGAGAATGACCCTAGTGAGGCAAGTTCTGAAGGTGCTGAAGAGCAGGAAGAGGAAGATTCCTGGCCNGACCCTGATGATGGACCTAAGGGAGATCCAGACCGTGATGGCCTGATTAATTCGGTTGAAGTTGANGAAGGTACCAATCCCCGACTAGCNGATACAGATGGCGATGGTCTAAACGACAAGTGGGAAGTTACNTACAAGCGTGTNGTTAACCACCCTGCNGGTAATTACACACTCTTTGACCCTCTTTCAGGAAACTGGGATTGTGTTGANTTNACCGATGCAATGGAGGAAACTCTGGAGGACCACTTCAATGGAGAAAACGGTGTTGCAAANTGGGANGACTTAGCAAATGCAGCAGGTGAACANTCCTGTGACCAAGTTCTNGANTCNGANAATGATGAATTNTTCAACCTTGAAGAAGAAGAATATGGAACNGACCCTACNAAGGCGGATTCAGATGGAGACATGNTNAANGATATNCACGAAATTTCAAACTCAACNATTTGGGTAATGATGGCAACTGGNCAAAATTGTGGCCTAGATTTNCTTGACCCTGTCAGCNGACAAGCACCATTCGCATCAGATGCTCTAGAGCATGGACTTGCATGGTTCAAGGAAGACATGGATGGCGATGGTCGCCTAAATGGTCCTTCTGATTGGGATACTGATGGAGATGGTATGCCAGATGGCTACGAGTTCTGTTTCTCCAATGTTTTGGAACATCCAGGTTCAGGAGCTATTGCAGCGTCACAAACTCTCGACCCTGCTAACAATTCCGATGGATATGGTGACTGGGACGAAGATGGAATGAATAACATCGAAGAATACCAAGTTGCACTACTATTTGGAGAAGACAAGTTCACATCTCCTTGGCATGAAGATACTGATGAAGATGGCATGCCTGATGGCTGGGAAGCAACCAACGGATTAGATCCACGTGATGGTTCAAATGGAGACATTGATTCTGACAGAGATGGATATGATGCTGATGGAGATGGTTCAGTCACATTCGACCAACTTGAAAATGTGGCTCTAGTAGTTGCTATTGATGTTGAACTCGATGATTGGGTTAGCGCTAATCAAACAGTTGCAAGGGCTAGAATTACTCTCTCTGGTGGAAATCAACAAGTCATACCTTTGGTTGCTCCAGTTGATGGTTATGTTTACTCAATCAATGTCGAAGTTGGCGATACTATCGAGAGTCGTTTGGACGTTTGGGTAGAGATTGTCGAATTAGATGAAATGTTCACTAATTTGATGGAATACAATGCCAGAGATTCAGATGGTGATGGCATCATTGATGGGCGCTCAACCGACCCACTAAACCCTGACACCGACGGTGACGGATTGAAGGATGGAATTGAAGTCATTGGTTGGGAAATACTGGTTGTTAACCGTGGAGTTCAGAATACTCATGTTACTTCTGACCCAGGTTTGTGGGATACAGATGAAGACGGTCTTTCTGATTTCAAAGAATTCAACGATGTGTGTGGTACAGGTTCCAATGCATCAAATGCAGATACTGACGGTGATGGGCTAGGAGACCAAGCTGAAGCACTGAACGGTTTCTCTTGGTATGGAGAGGAGTATTTCACAAGTCCTTGTATGTATGACACAGACAATGATGGATTAGAAGATGGTGAAGAAGTCATCCTAGGTCAGGACAACTTCCTAACACATGCGAACGACTCTGACACTGATGATGATGGTTTAATCGATGGATATGAGGTTCTATTCGTTCCTAGACCATATCAAAATCCAACCAATCCACTAATCAATGATTCAGATTCAGATGGAATGCTTGATGGATGGGAAATGCAAGTAGAATCAATCGAGGATAATTCCAAGTCGCATTCACTTTGGGTCGCTACAGATCTTTGGCTACCTCCTGGCTGTGACTCAATGATTGAGTGCGGCCTAGATGAAGGTGGGTACATTTGGAAGAACTGGCTTGGCGGATTCATATTAGAGAAGAAGTACGAAGTGTATGAAATGAATCTAACAAACTTCGCCGTACCTTCAAATCCTCTCTGTAACGGATGTTACGGAAGATGGGCATTGGACCCATCCGAGGCATCACTGAAAGATGACACATATGACATCGACAATGACACATTAGCTAACGGCGCTGAAGCTCCAGACCGTTGGAATACCAACCCTGTCGATGATGACACTGACGGAGACATGCTGCCTGATGGTTGGGAAGTAAAGTATTCTGAGCAAGCACTAATCATTGGCTTAGTTGACAATTCAACCTACAGCGCATATGGTGCTCGCGGTGTTATGGATCCTGCACTGAAAGACTCAGATGGAGACGGAATTGATGATGGTATGGAAGACCCAGACAATGATGGTTTGAACCGTACTGGTCTAATTGCCAAGTACTGCCCTTCTTATGAAGACCCACAATCTAGTAATTGTCACATCGACCCGGATACTCCTGATGGAAAGATGTTCTATGACAACTTAGAAAACTACACCAGTTTCGAAGAATTCGTCAATGGAACTAATCCAATTCGCAACGATACTGATGGTGATGAATGGGACGATGGACCTGAAGTGTATTACCAAGACCACGATGATGATGGCATGGCTACTGGATGGGAGTATTACTTCAATTTCGACCCATTNGANGATGCAGACAGAATGGTGGATACTGACGGTGACGGNCACGTAAATTACTGTGAGTACAAGTGGGATACTAACCCACGTGACATCAACAGTTTCCCTGGNCAAGGACAGTTGTGTAATCCGTTTGAGGAGTAGTAGATGAATCAATNTNCGAAGTCAATTNTTNTNGTGACTTCGTTGTTNTTGATGTCTATTTCAATAACTGGNACAACATCTGCCANTNCNGATGTANGTCAGANATTGACTAGTCAGCTTGGTGATGGNATTTGGATAAATGATACATTAGAAATCAATGGTTCAACCACTTTGCCACCACAGAACGCAGATTGGGTATTGTATGATGTGACTAATCCATATACAGAATGGCCAATTGTTGCAAGTGGAGAATATTTNACATCGGTTACACCTGTAGATGAAGGACTTTGGATTTGGTCAATTTCGATTAATGTCGAAGGAGAAAATTGTACATGCTGGCTTGAAGTTAGCCAAACCAATGGTCTGGGCAAAGAATTCCTAAATCGTATTGTTTTCATTGGTGAAGGCCCACATAATCCAGTTATTTCTCCTAACCATGAAACAAATATCATTGTTGATGGCGAGTATGTTTTGTCATCACGAGCAATATTGGCAGATTCTCAGGCTACTGATTCAAAATTAATTCTTAGTTGGTGTCTCGCCCCTAATGGAGCATGTGACGGTATTACCTTCGGTACTGAAGTCAATGTTAGTTGGGAAAACGACATTGGTACATTTTCAATAGACACACAAGCTTTGGAACTCGATGATGGGGTTTGGAAATTCACATACCATTTGCAAGATGTATATCTTAGAACATCTCCGGAAATTGAATTGGTTGTTTTCGTTGATCAGACAGACCCTAATTCTGTTCTAATTAGCCCACAAACCGCTCTTGAAGGAGAAATGATTGTTATTGACGGTAGTGGCTCTACAGACGGTGTATGGAGCAATAATCTACAATCAATTTGGTATGTAACCGACCCAGAAGGTGTAACATATGTTCCTACTTCAAACACTACTGATGAACTACTCAACATCGCATTGAGTAAATCTGGAAACTATACAGTGAGGTTGGACGTTATCGATTGGGTTGGCCGTATGTCTTCCTCTAACACTACAATTTATGTCACTAACGTGGCACCTATAATTGACTTGCAAATGGAAGGTAGTAGCGTGAAGAATCCAACATCGTGGCAATTTTTGCAAAATGATGAAATTGAACTCGTAGCCACTACAATTGAAACAGGGGATGATGCCAATTCTCTCACATATTCATGGTACTTAGATGACGATTTAGTCGCAGACTCACTAAATCTAACTCTCAAGGATTTGGATGTTGGGGAATATGATTTGCGATTAGTCGTAATGGATAATGACGGCGCACAAGATACACATGAGATTCAAATTAGTGTCAAGGCTGAACCAAAATCCGATTCAGGGGAATTCAATGTTGCAGCTGTGTTGATGTTAATTGGGATATTAGCCTTCAGTTTCATGATGTTCCGCAGAATGAGGATGACTGAAAACGAGACCTCAACTTTACCAAAATGGGATTCAATGCAGAGAACAAATATTACGGATTCAGAACGTGAATCGATATCAGAGAATGATATGTGGACCGGCGAATAATCTTCCTAATCATGAAAGGAATGAAAAATCAGTCCATATACCGCATATACATGTGGGAGGAATCTCTTCGAGCAGTCGGGCAAGAACCTGCGGGTATTAGCCACGATGAATATCGCTCACGTCAGTCAAGATTGTTTTCTCAGTTACGTCCTGGTGATTTGCTAATAATCACAGCGCCACATGAGTCTACCCGTTCAAATGATGTTCACTATCCATTCCGCACTAGTAGCGATATGCTGTATTTGTGTGGTTGGGAAGATCCAGATGCAGTTTTCTGTGCTTACAATGATGATGGCGACTGGAAAACGACTCTATTCGTGCAACCTAAGGATGTTCTGAAGGAGATATGGGAAGGTCGTAGGCCTGGCGTTGAAGGCGCTGAAGAAAATTGGCCAGTGGATAATGCAGAGTCTCATGAGTCACTCCAAGACATTCTTTCGTCCATGCTAGTCAAGTCCTCACGTATTTTTGTCAAAATGGGAGTAGACCCCGATGTTGACAATTTAGTCGAAAACGAAATGAAATCTAATTCAAGAGAACGTCAGAAGTTTGGCCTCGGGCCGATTAGTATTGTCGACCCTTCAATGATGATTAACGAACTAAGACTTCGTAAGTCTAACGCAGAAATCGATTTGATGCGTCATTCAGCAAAGATAGCAGCACAAGCTCATATTCAAGCAATGGCAAACACAAAACCAGGTGTAGGTGAGTGGCAACTAGAGGGAATTATCGAAGGATTGTTCAAATATTGCAAAACATCTGGAATAGCCTACCCATGTATTATTGGCAGTGGAGAGAATGCAACTATACTTCACTACACTGTGAATGATGATACTTGTGGTGATGGTGAAGTTATTCTAATCGATGCAGGATGCGAGTACAAAGGATATGCTTCTGATATTACCCGCTCGTGGCCGGTAAATGGCAAGTTTAGTGATGCTCAAGCAGAAATTTACCAAATTGTACTCGATGCACAAATTGCAGCAATCGACGAATGTCGTGTGGGCAATTCCTATGATTCACCTCACAAGGCTGCAAGGCGTGTTTTAGCAGAGGGTCTAATCAATTTGGGAATTATTAACCAATCACTAGACGTAGCCCTTTCTTCTGATGGTGACTTGAATAAATGGTACATGCACAACACAGGACATTGGCTAGGAATTGATGTTCACGATGTTGGAATTTATCGCCCTGATGATGAACCACGCTTGTTCGAAGAAGGGATGGTAATTACTGTTGAGCCGGGATTGTATTTCGGAGCATGGAGGCCAGACGTAGCATGTCCAGAAAGATATGCCAATATTGGAATTCGAATTGAAGACGATGTATTAGTTACCAAAGATGGTCCAGATGTGTTATCAGGGGATTGCCCGAAAACAATCGCTAATATTGAATCAATAGTAGGTACAGCATGAGTGGTCAGTATGTCCTGGAGTCAAATCCTTGATTCTCACATGGCTAGTAGGTCAAGATTGAGTCAAGAAGATGCAGTTGTACTCTACAGAGATGCACCTCTGCATGCCCTTCGTAATGCAGCAAATCAAAGGCGAGTGGAGATGAATGGTAACAAACAGGTCACCTACCTAATTGATAGAAACATCAACTACACTAACGTCTGTACAATCAATTGCCAATTTTGTTCATTTTATAGGCCACCAGGGCATGAAGAGACGTATACACAGACACTTGATGAGATCAGTCACAGAGTTAGTGAGTTAGAGAGTATAGATGGTACTAGAATTCTAATGCAGGGCGGAGTTAATCCGGATTTAGGAATTGTCTACTATACCGATTTGCTGAAATCTTTACGAGAAAAGCATCCAACCATCGATTTAGATTGCTTTTCACCGATCGAAATCGAAGGAATTGCAGAAGTTGCAAATCTCTCAACTCTAGAAGTTCTTACTCATCTGAAGGACGCTGGAATGCACGGACTACCGGGCGGTGGTGCAGAGATGTTAGTTGAATCAGTGAGAAAAGATGTTTCTCCGAAGAAAGGTTCTCCAGACAATTGGCTTAGAGTTATGCAAGAAGCTCAATCACTTGGTCTAATCACTAGTGCTACCAATGTTTTTGGTTTCGGAGAAACCATTGAAAACAGGGTTGAGCATATGAGCAGGATAAGAGAATTACAAGACAGCAGTCTTGCTGATTATTCTAACGGTTTCACCTCATTTATCGCATGGCCGGTTCAACTAGAAAACAACACGTATGGTAAGAGAAATCGTGGAAGGAACAAATTCGAGTTAGGAGCAGGTCCTACCGAATACCTTAGGCATGTAGCTGTTTCAAGACTGTTCTTTGACAATATTGACCACATTCAAGCCTCCTGGCCTACAATGGGATTAGCAATTGCACAAATGGCACTTTTAGGTGGAGCTGATGATGCAGGCTCAACAATGATGGAAGAGAATGTCGTATCTGCTTCTGGAACAAATAAAATCCAAGCCAGTGAATTAGAATTGCAAGACGCTATTGTTAGAGCAGGTTTTGTCCCCAGAAGAAGAAATTCACGTTATGAACATCTAGAGACTCCTTCGCCAATTACGAAACTAAGCGAGTTGGCTTCTCCTCCGCCTTCTCAGTTCTGATCATACCAGACCAACCAGATGTTGGCTCGGATTTCTCTGCTTCCACCATTAGTATCTTGAGGAACATACTCTTGACCATTGAATAATCCCTTGTATTGGAGATTATTTGTAGATGAATTATCTACCCAGTCTGTTATGTCATATGTCCACTGTTTCACATCTTGCCCTGCACACCAGCCGGCTCTACCGTACGGCCAAGAACCAAATTGATTTGCTACGACTCCACTGTCAACTTCCTTCTCACATCCTTGGCTATCATAGACGATTGGATGCCATTCGTAAGCGGTATTTCCATTGAGGTAATAGTGATGTTCGTGGTCGCAGAATTCAGCACAATTTGCTTGGTCTTGATTGAAGCCATGTCCAGTGATTGTTGAAACAATCTTCACACTATGATAATCAGTAAGTGCAGTAAAGTTGTGCTGACGTTTGTACTGTGACTCGTTATTGTATTCGCCCTTAAATTGGCCTCCAGTGAATGCTTGCTCACCACTACTACTTCGCTCACCCACATCCCAATCAGAGAATAGTAACTTGACAGTCATAGTTCCCTTATTTGCACCTTGATACTTGAATGTTCGAGAATCGTTTTCCTCTAGCATGAAAAGATAGGGGGTAATATCGGTTAACCATCGACCTTCTCTACCGTATGTTGTAATCCATCGCATGAATTCTGTACCACACTTGCTAGCATTATCACGGTCGCAAATTTTCATGTAGGCTAGATAATCCCATTCATGGCAACCTCCGTAACCTCCTTCCGACTTAGCATATCGATTTCTTCTATCTTCACATGCGTGCTCATGGAATACTTCCAGTGTATCGTATGATGATACATTGTCGGGTAAGCTGATGCTGATGTTTTCGTAAGTCGAAGTATATCCTCCACTCCATCCTCCGCTATGCCATAATTCATCAACAACAGTGACTGAGTGTACATTAGGGTCACTTTCTCTAACTTCTGTTGGGTATTCATAATTATACATTCTAGCCTCATAAGCCCAGTGAGTAATGTCATTAGTTTGAGAAGTCCAAGCATATATTGATCCGATTTCTCGCGCACGTTGGAATCTGTCAATTCCGTAGTAAAGCGAATTCCAATTATTAATCAAATCACCCAATCCTCCACTAGCAGTGGACATATCTTGGTCGATGTAATGGATACGATCTTGCCATTTCAATTCCTCATCCGCATTGAGTGCATTCTGGACGGCATTTTTACGACCCTGAACATCACTTTGGTAGGAATTATCGAATGAACCGTAGAACAGATGAGCGTTGTCTGGTAATTGGCGAATCATTGATCCCGGACTCTTTGACCAGTCTGCATTGTTTCCATTTCCTGATGAATCAGTGTACTTGAATAGGAAAATGTAGACATCTTCTCCGTTCCATTCATTCCTGAATGACCAAGTTCCATCCAATGTTGGAACTGAGAAATGAGCAACGGTATCCATCCTGCCATTTCCATGACCATTTTCTTTCCATGCCACTGGCAGTTGGTAGACTGCACATCCTTGGAGATCCGGCGTCCATTTTGGCTGAGTGTTTTCGCAACTATCTACATTAGAGAATACACCATCTCCGTCTAAGTCAGCACAGCCCACGGAATTTACCACATTACCCATTGGTGTGCCTGGGCAGTCATCATCAGAATCCATGACTCCATCACTGTCAGTATCTCTTTCAGTGGCATCACAGCCCCTCTCGTCAACATCCTGTGCATTTAGAGGAGTTCTTGGGCATTCATCGAGAGTCACTCCAGTTTGATTTACATCATTGACGCCATCATTATCGTCATCTTCGTCTTCGGCCATGTCGTTGCATCCGTCCCCATCATAATCGAATTCTGAGTTGCTAACCCAATTTGACAATCCTCTCCAACAGTCATCTACGCTGTCATTAATTTGGTCATTGTCATCATCATTATCTTCAGACAAATCTCGGCAACCGTCTCCATCCCAATCGGTATATGGCTTCGACTCCCAACCTATTTCGCCGGTTGGACATGAATCGAATTCATCGTATATTCCGTCATTATCATCATCTGAATCTTCACTTGAATCAGCGCAACCATCTCTATCATAGTCATTAATTTCAGTGCTAACCCAGCCGATTTCTGAATCACATTGATCATCTAAATCTGGAATTAAGTCATTATCATCATCGATATCCTCTTCAAAGTCATGACAACCGTCTCCATCTCGGTCAGTAGCTTGGTTTGGATTCCATCCGTCATCTTCCCCATATCCATTAGGACAAGCATCGGAATCATCCGGAATCCCATCACCATCCATGTCATTTCCAGTAGATATTATCACTCGTACTATTCTTGAATCCTGACTTTCTGTCCAAATTCCACATGTTGCAGTGATTGTAACATTGTACGATTCCTCAACAACTCCTTGACCGAGAGAGAATTCTCCGGCACCATTAGGTGATTGTGAATTAGAACCATCTGCAACCATACAAGATGTTGGACTTGAATGGATTACTTTACCGCTAATTGTAAGGGGTGCTGAATAATCCATTTCAATTATTGAATCTACAGAAAGAATTGTGTCCCCCTCGTTTGGAGGCAGTACTTCAAATTCAATATCGCTCTTTATGGATTCATCAAGCTCAGAAACAATCAGTCGGCCCATGATTTTCCATTGACCTGGTTCGTCAGGCATCAAGATTAATCTCATTCCAGTATCTGTTTTTGTAAATGTGGCATCAACGGGTCTTATTCCACTAGGAGTAATAATGTCGTATTCTATGAAATATTCAGAATCAACCGGGCTAACTTCAGCCAAACCATCTACCAAAACAATATCTCCCACGGTAGAAATACCGCTGGTTACTAACGAAAAATTGGCGAGTATTTGCTGCTCTTGAACGTTTTCAACAACCTCTTTCTCAGTTTCTTCAGAACCTAAGCAACCGGATAGAAGCATGATGAGAGTTAAGAAAACAGCACTGACTGCTTTGCGCTCCATGAACTGTGACAATGGGATAGGCAAATGAATCCTTGCATCTACAATGCATCACTTTCTGTACGACCATCGGATATTGAAATATCCGGGTTAACTATTGCATCATTTCTGTGAATAACTGTTAGTGGCTCGACCCAAAGTAATGGTCCGCNGCTTTCCCTTTCGATGTTAATTACTAACTCCCAGTGTACTCGAACAAGTCCTCCATAAACAGTTCCTGGCCACTCACCAGGCGGGGGTAATAGCTCAAATTCATCACCCTCGACCTCAAGTGGTACGGATTCACTGGTGCTCATTATTCGCATAGGTCGCAAAAACACACCACCTGGGACATCATGCCTCTCCATAGGCGCATCCTCTCCCATACCGGTCCCGTCATCCAGGCCCTTTTCCCAGTGATGTGGTAATGGAGTAGTTAAACCGGGAGGTGGTTGTCCTGATGGATCGAGATTTAATGCTGCGAAAACTTTGTGTCTAGCCGGTGGCAGAATNCCAACTCTCCATGATAATTTCATGCTCTTCCAATCATTACGGGGCTCTTGAAACTCAATTTTCCCTTTCAGATTTGAACCACTTTCAACTTCACTTACACTAATTTCTGGTCTAGGCGGCGAATTGAACAAGAAAAACTTCTGTCTTCGTAAATCCCCCAGATTTGCTGCGACTCTGAGTGCTATTGGAATCAGCATAAGTGGAACAACAACAACAGCTAGCAGAGGGTAATCGAGAAGTCCAAGGCGAATTTTGCCCGTACCAAAGGTTGGAATCCCAATTGAGCTCTGTAATGGGGTCGTGAACAAGTAGAATAGGCATGCTAACAATATCATTACTGCGATGTTAATGAAATTTCTAGCCTTTGCATGAATTGGATGTGGTAGTAAATACCATCCAGTGCGTTGTTTTTCAATAATCTGAGGGACTTCACCGTGATACCTCGTATCAAGTTCATAATCGCCTTCGATTGTTCTCTCGACATGCCATGATTCACTATTTCCTAGCTTGAATGGCGGAATTACCGGTCCATCTACCTCAAAATTATATTCGACCACAGGGATATGTTCTGCAATAAGTTTTGCAGATTCAAATGGTGGGTAACGAATTCGATGTTTTACCTGTACCATTGTGTTCACCTAAGCAAATAACAATTTGAATCCTGCTTTCACTGCTAATTTCCTGAATTCTGGAACTCTCCTAAGCAATGTCATACCTAGCGGAACCGGATGTTCTATGTCTCCTTCTGCATTGATTAAATCTAATACTTCAGGGCGATTGAACATTCGGAAATGAGAATCTAATTCTTCATCATCTGGAATTGTTACCAATAAATCACGAAGTGCTCTAGCCCTATCTTGTTCTTTCCTAAACGCTTTGAATGGCTTACAGATAGATGATAGGTTACTTGCATCCAATTTGTCTTTGTTAACGGCCTTCACCAATTTATCGATAATTGCTTCAACCTGTCTAAAGCCAGGACCGATCCCGCCTCCAGTAGTTGGCTTTGCCATCCCTGCAGCGTCACCGATGACCATTACTCGGTCCTTGAATGGTTTTCTAATTACTCCACATGGTACTGGGCCACAATAACGTGCAATCTCTCTTGCTTTGGCAAATCTTTCTTTCCAAAGTGGGTGATTTATCAAGGAATCATAGCACTCTTCGACGCTTCTGCCATCCAAATCTTGTGGCCTTGCCCAGACTCCGATGCGATGTGTATTGTTGCCCGTAGGAATTACCCAAGCGAATAGCCCCGGAGCAATATCTCTCCCTGTATACATCTCTAGCCAGTTGTCCTTTCCAGATAGGCCGCTGACATCTGCTTGGAATCCGATCATCATTTCTTTTGGACGACCCATTTTGAAATAACGTCTAGTCCATGAATGCGCTCCATCTGCTCCTATTAGCAAATTGCATTTCAAATCAACAATTTCCCCTTCACGTTCAATTTTGAGATTGACTCCATCTTTGACGACTTCAGCATTTAGGGGCTTAGATAGCAACCAAAGATGCGCTCCAGCTTCCATGGCTTGTGCGACCACGGCTTGGTCGAATTTTTTCCTACAAACAACATGCGTGCGAACCCTTCCATCCCTTCCTACAGGGACCATAATTCCAGATGGGGAGTGGATTAGAGCTCCATCGACATTTTGCAAAATCGTTTCTTCCAACCCGACCATTTGCATTGCAGGTGGATTAACTAAGCCTGCACATTGAAACGGTCTGCCGATTTCAGCATGCTCTTCAATCATCAAGGTCGATATTCCACGTGATGATAATTCAGTTGCCAAACGGCCACCAACAGGGCCAGCGCCGATGATGACAACTTGGTACATCAAGTCGGTCTGCAAGCATCTCCAATGTCAAGGTTATGCCGCTTCACTTCTTTGCGAAGCGATATCCGATGTTTCCGTCTCGTTTCAAATACAGACTTGCGCTGAATGGTTTTCCTGCTTTCGATGTGAAATCATCAAATGGACCTAGTTTGCCCTTTTCGACTAGTATTTTCGCNTCTTCTCTAGTAATAGTGCGCTTGCTAATTTCTCGTAAGAATGAGATTTTACATCCTTCTGAATTTTGCTCTGCTTGGAAGTGCGTTTCAGTTTCAATTACACCCACATTGGTCTTTGGACACAGAGCTACAACTCCTTCTACTACAGGAAATTTCTTTGCGTCTGCAGGAGGAGCACGAGGAGGGAACTCAAACCCTACCTTATTTTTCTCAAGCACAAGATAAGCAGGGAAGTTTCTTCCCTTTCTTGAAATGAAATCTTCGATTAGGTCGGATTTACCTTCAGTGAGGATCTTTTTAGCTTCATCCACAGAAATGTCACGCTTGCAGACGTTTCTTCCTAGACCTCTAAATGTACATTCTGCATTGTCACATGCATACGTAGATTCGCCAATTCGGATAGTACCTTGATCACATTTAGGACAAGGACATAATTCTGCATCGTCTGAGCCCGTAGTTTCTGCAGAACTTCCTGCAANGGCTACTTTTCCACTCTCATCGATATTCACTGTGACTTCGTATGAATCACCGCTTCTAGAGAAGAAACCATGGAGGTTTTCAATTGTTTTTTCGTTCAGCAAACGAGATGCGGTGCTTCTGTCGAACCAACGACCACTTGCATCTTTCCACATAACAAATGAACATCCCTTGTCACGACCTTCGTTACTATCGCAAATGTATGACAAAATAGTCTCGCCAACATCGGAACCGCATAATGGGCATGCACCCAGTGAATCTTGAGATTCATATAATTTTGAGCGGTCATGGTCACGGATTCTGTCTACCATTTCTTGAACTCGATTTCTTATCTCTGACATGTATGAATCCCTTTGGTTAGTTCCCTTCTGAACAGCATCAAGTTTCGATTCCATGTCTCCAGTTAATTCGGCTGAAGTGATCCATTCAACCGGTATTCTTCTGAGCATATCAATCATTTTGATTCCGTGCGGCGTAGCTCTCAGTGAACCACCCTTGCCACGACCAATGAATTCTCTGGAAATTAATTTTTCAATCGTCTCTGCTCTAGTAGCAGGTGTCCCCAAACCCTTTCCTTTCATTGCAGCAGCTAAATCTTCATCGTCGATTTTCTTACCTGCATGTTCCATTAATCTTAGAAGTCCTGCTTCCTTAAGTCGACCCGGAGGCTTCGTCTTTTCTTCTTTGAATTCATGTGAAGTGATAGTTGCTTGTCCTGGGTTTGCTGGAAGTGTGCCCCATCCTTCAGGGAGGTTTTGCTTCTTTGGTCTAACAGCGCGCCATCCGGGAGTGGATAGACTTCGTGCTTCCTTCACGAAATTTTGACCTTGCTTACTTACTGTTCTTTTCTCAACCTTCCAAATGGATTCTGGATGGAAAGAAGCGAGGAATTGTCTTGCGATTAGATCGTACAATTTTGAAGCATCTGCACTAAGCCCCCCTGGAGGGATTTTCCCAGTTGGGATAATTGCATAGTGGTCAGATACTTTTGCATTATCGAAATTTCGTTTAACATTCTTCAAACCATCATCTACCAATCTTTGTGAATGTGCATTCAATTTATCCTGCGCTCCCAATTGACGGATTGTTTTTGAAATCGATTCCATCATGTCTTCAGGAAGGAATCGTGAATCTGTTCTAGGATAGGTTGTAAGTTTGTGAGTGTCATACAATTCTTGGGCAACAGAAAGAGTGCGCCTTGCTGACCAAGACCACAGATTATTTGCTTCTCTTTGTAAGCTGGTTAAATCGAAATTAAGTGGAGGTTTTTCAGTAGCATTCCTGTCGGTTTGAGATACGGTAAAATCACCATCTGCTTCGAGAACACTTTCCAGCATTTCCTTTTCACTAGCCTCGATTATTCTGTGAGCTTTCAATTCCGGATTTTCCGGGTCATCCTTGTGTCCACTACGCTCCCACCTTGCGCTCCACTTAGCATCTCCACTCTCGAATTCAGCTTCAAGTTCCCAAAACGGCGCAGGGTTGTGTGCCAGAATCGAAATTTCGTGATCGACTATCATGGCTAAGGTTGCAGTTTGAACACGTCCAAGGGACAGAGATTTCTTGTCATTACGACTTGTACGAAGAAATGTTGCAGCGACTCTTGAACCATTCATTCCGATAATCCAATCTGCTTCTGCTCTAGATACTGCAGCATCACGTAGGGGCTGGTAGTCTGATGATGATGCACGGTTATCCCAGGCAGATTGTATTGCATCATTGGTAAGAGATTGCAACCACATTCTAGTGGTTGGACATTTGACTTTAGCAAATTCCACAATTCTTCTGAAAATTAACTCTCCTTCTCTAGCAGCGTCACAAGCATTGACAACTTCGCTACAATCCTTTGATTTAATCATCTTTTTAATCGCAGTCAACTGTTTTCGGTTGTTACCTCTACCGGTAATTGGCTTTAGTTGAAAGTCATCAGGGATGAACGGTAATTTGTCGATGGACTTCCTCCAATTCTTGAAGGATTCATCATATTCTTCAGGTGTTTTTAATTCCAGTAAATGGCCCACTGCCCAAGTTATCCATACTTCTTCAGATTCCCAATGGGTATCTTTCTTGGTTTTTACACCTAACACCTTTGCAATATCGGTCGCCACACTAGGCTTCTCAGCGATGACAACGACCGGCATGATTTGGCGGGGGAAAATCGACGATACTTGAAGGCTCGGTTTTTCCGGTTTTCAAACAGGTACTATAGTACCTGTAAAATTTCAGGGTATTTTTTTACGCCAAAAATTGTCCTCGCCGAACTTCTTCATTCCACTCTTCTTCTGCACCAGGACCTCCACAACCAATACATCCCGGATATCCAGCTTCGAGAAGGTCTAACACCTGTTCAGAAAATTCGCTCCAGCCGCAATTTGGAACCCAGCAAATATCTAGAGGTGGTTCTAATCCACCAATTTGAGCAAGTCCAACAATTGCTAATTCCCCGTTTACGACCTTTGGTAGGTCTAACTTGGATGGTACATGGTCTGCAATCATCTGCACGATTTCCCATGCATCCTTTTCCAAACCTTCCGGTACTGAAAGCGTGCATCCGTCTTCACGCAAAAATCTCCGTGCTGCTTCACGCAGAGATGGCCAGCGGGGGTCACTCATGTCCACATTGCGGTCCACAACAGGGCAAGATTTGAAGGATGCCCTTCACGAGGGATGGTCATGGGCCTAGGCTATTCACTACTCGTGCGCCCATTTCTGGCGCTGATGGATAGTGAGAAGGCCCATCGACGCGCTATACTCGGTCTTAGGATAACTTCGTTCACAGTTTTCGGTAGAATGCTGCTTAGAGTGCTTTACCGTCCACGAAATGTAGAATCTGAAACCTTTGGTATGAACTTTTCAAATCCTTTGGGTTTGGCAGCGGGCATGGACAAAAAAGCTGAAGCAATGAGGGGTTGGGAAACATTAGGATTCGGTTTCATTGAAGTTGGGGGCATCACAGAACATGAGCAGGATGGCAATCCTAAACCCAGGATGTTTAGGTCCTCTAAGCATGATGCATTGATCAATAGAATGGGATTCAATAATCCCGGTAGTGCGAAGATGGCTTTACACTTGTCAAAATGCCGTAAACCTTCCATACCTCTATTCCTGAATGTTGGTAAATCAAAAGTTACTAGTTTAGAAGATGCACATCTGGATTATGCAAAGACAGTTGAACTCTGCGGTCCTTATGTCGATGGTTTTGTCATTAATGTGTCTTCACCCAACACTCCTAATCTTCGAGAATTGCAAAAGGATGAAGATTTAGCTAGAATTATTGAAGCAGTGCAGGAGCATTCAGGTGATAAACCAGTATTGGTAAAAATAGCTCCAGACCTTGAAGACATGCAAATTAAATCGATAGTAGATACCTCCCGCAGTCTTGGATGTGCAGGAATCGTGGCAACCAATACTACGATTTCTCGACCTGATGAAAGCCCGATTATGTCTGAGAATGGCGGGCTGTCAGGGCGACCTTTGAAATCACGTTCTACTGAAGTTATCAGGCTTATTGCTGATCACACAGATGGTAACTGGCCTATTATCGGCGTTGGCGGTATTGCGAATTCCGAAGATGCATGGGAGAAGATAGCAAATGGAGCCTCCTTGATCCAAATTTATTCTTCGATGGTATTCAATGGTGCATCTGTGATTAAAGACATCGTAAATGGCCTAGATAGAAAACTCAAGTCTAAAGGTCTGACAAACTTACACGAAGCAATTGGAATTGCTAGAGGTGATTAATTGCTGACTCATCGTTCGAGATTATTGATAATCGGTGCTGTACTTACATTAGCATTGGCCGCTACTTTGCTGATAAATACGCCTGAAGCCACTCGAACAGTTGATGAGGTAATGGAAGACCCAGAAAGCCTTGAAGGCCGTCAAATCGCTATCAGAGGCGAAGTTTTGGATGGTTCGATTGATAACACAACCTCAACTTTTATTCTCCACGGTGTAGATCAACAAATTATCATTGATTTTAGTGATGCTTCAGTTTCAAATGGATTAGACGATAACAGGACTGTGTACGCAGAAGGAATTCTGGTAGAAAAGAATGGAAATTGGGTCTTTGAAGCTGACATAATCAAGACAAGTTGTCCTTCAAAGTATGAAGAAGCAAGTGAAGAATAACCTACGGTGGGTTCAAAATAGACGATGGTAACGGGCCGTTGGGATAGGAGGGGAGTTTGCGTGCCCTCTTCCGCAAATCGCAAATGGCGGTCCGAAAGCCAAGGGGCGGCTCAGCCGGCCCATGGGTTTCCATAGGCGGACGTCGATGTCTCGCCCCCACGTGACCCGGGTGTCATGAACCGAAACCGGAAGGAGTCGGGAACTGAATAACCGGGGGAACAGGTCAGGCCGGGAACGGAGCAGCCCTACCTGGGGCCATGGGTGCCGTGGGGAAACGGGACGGAGGAAGCCTGTGGATTAGGCTCATGGGTACGAGGGTCCACCTTTGGAGTTCCCACCTGCTTTCATACAAAATATTGTAAAAGAATATAGTGAATTCGCTACGAGGCATGAACATGGATTTGATGACGGCGACTTTCTGGTTCTCTTCAATTTTCATATTTCCACTGTGGGTAATGATGTGGTTTCTTCCAAAGCATGATGTCACTCGCAAATACGTAGGAGATGTCAGAATATGTGCATTCCCATTAATTGCCTCATATGCTCTTCTACTTATTCCAAATGCAATGGATGTACTCGTCACATTGGGGTCACAGATGCCCACTACAGATATCGTGATTGAACTGTTTAGTGATGACCAGATGATTATTCTGGCATGGCTTCATTTCTTAGTTATGGATACCTTCATTGGAAGGTATATTTGGATGCGTATGCTTGCTGCTGAAAGGCCAATTCAAGTGTCGATGCCGATTTTGGTAATGTGTATGATGATGGGTCCGATAGGCCTACTTGCTGGCATACTTGCTACCCTAGATGTCGAAGACGACATCTCCGTACCATCCAGGGCCATCGAATGAAGGAACACTATCCCAATCAGAGGGTATGGTTTCTCCATGCTCAACATTTCTAAATGCAAATTCATGAGTTGTAACTGCCTTAATCTCTATTTCAAATTCAACATCTTCTTTGGATACAAATGATACTTGTGCTTCTATCAATCCATCTTTGATCATAGGTTGGCATTCCAGTAGAAATTCATCATGAACTTCGCACCTGTATAGTACTTCATCTAACCATTTCACAACTAAAATATCAATGTCTCCATCGTGTGAAACTTCCCACCTAGCTGTTTTTCTTGTTAACGAATTCAAGTCTTGATTACTAGCCAATAAAATCGATTGCATCCCAATTGTCATCTCTTTGAGCAGATCATTGGCATTTTTCCCAAATGCACGTATACCTATATCGGCAGTTGTGGGTCTAACCCAGTAACTCAAGATATCACCTCTGAGAAATTTGTAAACTCCAAGCGACTTCACCCAAGCGATTTGCTAGATCATCACTGGTCAACGTGAAGTTTTGTGTGCCGCTCATAATACACTCACATGCAGCATTAGCCAAATGTGCAATATCAGTAACTTCAAGTCCGAGGTTTACTCCTGCAGCTACTGCTACAGCCGCAGCATCAATAATTCCGATTGCACCACGAGGTTCAGCCAATGTACATGGGGAAGAGATTACTTGCTCATCGCTAGTGTATATTGTTACTCCATTTTCTCCTTGTAATACAACTAGATTATTCCAGTCATTTTCTTTGATTAACATCTTCGCTGCATCCGACGAGTCGCTACATGCCAATCTTTTAGCCATCAAATCTAGACCTCTGGTTTGGAAAATAACCCAGTCAGCACCGGCAGTTCGATGTAATCCAGTCAGCTTTGGATCGCAGATTACTGGAACTCCTGCAACCTTTGCAGCATTAATTAATCTAGCAGCGCCTTCATCAGTAACGACTCCTTGTCCGTAATCAGATATTACTAGAACGTCTGCTGTTGAAATTCTTGAAACTGCTTGGTCGATAATTGATGTGTGAGCCTCAGAATTAATCGGTGTATCATCTTCAATATCCCATCTCAGGAGTAGTTGTTGGCTTGAAATAAGATATTCTCTTCCGGCAATCATCCTAGTCTTTACAGTTGTAACTCTGTCTTCGATTATTGCTATTCCATCACACTCAACTTTTTCTTCTTCAAGAGCCTCGAGTATATTTCCTCCAGCTTGGTCATCTCCTATGACTCCGAACAAAATTGCATCCAATCCAATATTTTCTAATCCCCTAGCAACGTGTGCTGCTGCTCCTACATCTTCATACCGTTCAGTTTCTTTTAGAACTGGAACTGGAGCACGTGAATTTAGATTGTTTGCATAACCATGAATGTACCTATCGAGCATGATATCTCCTACTAAGACGACATCACCTGACATGCTCTTAATCTGAGTTTGTAAATTGATTAATCTGTCATGAATATCATGTTCTACATCACTCATTCCCATAAAAATCCCTCATTATTCCTCTTTTCGTTCATCCCTATCAAGTAATTCAGCCAATAAACTAGCATGTTTCGAATCAGAAATTCCAAGATTTTTCCTCAGCGTATTAAGCATTGCAGCCTCATCTGGCGTAATCATGCCATCCTCAAGGGCCGTGATCAATGTTGCTCGATATGTTGTTGTTGCCTCATCCAAAATAGGGTCTGCTCTGGCTTCTTCCAACAATCGCTCGTGAGTCTCCATATCGATTCCAAAAGCCTTCCTCATTGTGGCTAGCAGCGCAATTTCATCCTCTACTATTTCACCATCAATTAGCGCTTGTCTTAGCATATCTCGGTATACGTCCTCTGGAGGAGGTGCGTTTTGAGCGCGTCTTGCTTCATCAGATAATCTTCCAACTCTTTCAGGATGCATTCCTAGGAAAGTAACGACTTCTGTGATTAGTTGCTGTTCATCTTTGGTAATCTTGCCATCTTCCCAAGCCCTAGCAAACATTCTCCTAACCAGATTCTCTCCAGCTTGTGCATCTAGTGATGCAGTACCTTCAGGGTTTGAAACCGGGGAGATAACTCGATTTTCATGGAATACAAGACCTTCATCAAGGTAGGAGAGTAGATCCAGAGTCATCTGTCCTCCTTTCCTGAGTGTGTTTAGTGCAACTTTTTCTCCGTTCTTGAATACTAACTCAGCTAGTATTCTGTCTCTCAAATCCCCTGCTCTAATTCTACCTTTTGGGGTTAATCCATAGACGCGTCTTCGCTGTTTAGCACCAGGGACGTGACGTTGTCCAGTAGTTAGCTCGTCGCTCTTTTCTAGTCGCTTTAGAGTTCTTGGAACGTGTTTCCTTTGTACATGTACTGCTGCTGAAATTCCAGCTTGTGTAACTGCAAAAGGAGCCTCCCACTGACCTTCTGGAAGTGGGTTGTCGAATAGATGCAGAAGAGTACGCTCTTCGGTAGTCATCGTTCCTAGATAACCGTCGACCATACTCCTCCCTAGTGTGCCTACAGAGGGGGAGGCACATAAGACTGGTCACTATGCGCCTAATATGGCAGAGGGCAGGAAGTCCAAACCGAGGTCTAGACCAACTAGGCCAATTGGGTTGACTGGAGAGGGCTCTCCTGCAAAACCCAATTCACCTCCTACCAAGCATGATTTAGGGTGGTTTATTTCGGCTCCATTATCCAACAGATTGTATCAGAAGTCTGCTTTGGGTAAGCCGATTGATGGCGGAATTATCCTAACAGAAGAGGAAATAATGTTTTGTCACTGGCATCGTCATGTACCACTCGCAGAAGGTTGGGTTGAAGAAAGACTTTCTGAAGATTCAAATTTTGTTTACAAATCAGTGGCATATGATGTCGTTAGAAGCGCTGGTGAGAAGGTAGTTCCTGTTGATGGTAAATGGTTTAGATGGTCGAGAGAATCTCATCCGAATAAAGGCGATGCTGAAGCGGAAGTGAGATGGTCTTTAGTGAAAGATGATTTTGATATTGATGAATTGCTAGATTGGACCAAGTCGTTATCTGAAAATGGAATGAAAGCAGAAATTGCAATTGTCGATGATGAAATGGATGTGACAATGTACAGACTATCAATTATCGATCCGGCTGGAAATTTGACTCCTGCTACTAAGAGTGAATATCCACAACTTGGCATCGAACATTTATCTCGTAAATTTTTGAGAAAGGATGAACTTGATTGGATTAATGAAGTTCAAAACCCAGTAACCGATTTATTCGGTGAGTTAAATGGCCGTGGATTGTTGATGAGGCCAGGTTTCAAGTATGGATGTCGATGGCGTGTATATTCAACTTCAGTTGAAGAAGATCATGCACCATGGCTAATGCAAATGGAACAAGATGCGCCATCAAACTGGGAGGGAGTATGTCTTTCAGTACGACTCGCCGAAGGAGTCAACAAAGGTTGGGTCATCGCCATAAAGAGGAGTAGTTGGAATTTCCTCGTCATTAGTCGCCACCTCCCTGGAAGGTGAACTGATACCCAAAACGACCCATAGTGCCGATAGTGCTAGAGCAATCGGTATCAATTTAGCTGGGCTTGTCCATTCTTCGATAGTCGACTCTTCTTCATCATCTGCTACCAATTCAATGTCGATGTGGTAATTGTGTCCAGAATCTGAAGCTAGTATGATTTCACCCCTGACAACCATCCCTTTTACTAACAACCCTGAGGGATTAATTTCTAGGACTATTTTTGAGCCGTCTGATAATTCTTGGTTGACCTGAGTTTCAGCAACTCTTGATAGTGGCCCATCAATACCTACCAACCACATCTGTGAAGCATCCCCCTCAAATTCAATAGGTACTTCCACTACTGATGATTCGACAACTGCAATGTTACTACTAAATGTTGACTCAACAGGAATATTGCCCAATATTTCGAATTCGTGTTCGATGTTAAAATCGGTCCCTTGAGAACATGAAATAGTACCGGTGATCAATCCAACAACCCCTATCAATCCACTAGAGGAAAATCTGATTTCGCCATTTTCTACTGAGATGCCTCTGCCGTCACTACTTGTCAGATCATATTGAATTCCCTCACATTCTCCTGTGATAGGAATGTTGTCATCTGGAGTAAGAACCGAACCGAAATCTGGAAGATTGATATCTGTTATATGTCCGCATTCTGCGGATGAAAATTCCACACTGTATGTGTCGTTTTCTACTGAAACATCTGCTCTCCAATCGACAAGAATTCCATCTCGGTTTCTGATTGTAATTCCCTCTGAGCCGAATGTACCACCATCGCTGAACACATCACTTTCCTCACCGTCATTGCCGCCAGAAACCATGTTTTGTTCTCCATCGGCTTCGATAACCTTCAACCATGCACGTTCGGGATGTGAGTTCACTAGATTATCCTCAATTTCTCCTGCTCGGAGGTCTTGCTGCAGAACTAGCAAACCATTTCCAGGTAAATTCGAATCATAACCGTAATTGCTGCGGTATTCGATCCAGATATACTCCTCATCACCAATTGGAATCTTTAGTGAATCACCACCTTCTGAAAGTCCTGTGAAAGTAAAAACAGGACCAGTACAATCGGTGCCAGGCATCCATTCAAGTTGCATATCTTGGTGTCTTTTTCCGCCAATCAGTTCAATACTAGGGCTTGAAGGAAGAGCAGGCCATGCACCGTTTCCGTTCCAATTTCCGCTAGCCATGATATCCCATTTTCCAATTCCTTTCCAATTTTGGTTAACAGTATCATCGTGAACTGCGTAAAGGTCTGCTGCACCTAACTGATGGTACATTTCGTGCATGATAGTTCCAAAGTTGTTTGAAGAGTGCTGACTGGATATAGTATAGTGTGAAATTTTGAGATCACCAGGGAGTTCAACTACCTCCTCTATTGATGAGAAATGTGACCAAATCCGTGAACTAGAGCCCCCACCATCTTCTTGTGGCTTAACACAATGTAAAATCAGAAATCTGTCTACCCATCCGTCATCATTCAAATCATATTTTGACCAATCAGAAACTTCGTCTTTGATTTCGACAACAATTTCTTGTGCGAGTATGTGTGGATTAACTCCTTTCCTTCCAACGTCATTTTCTCCATCGACATCATGCCCATAATCTGCCATCCCGAAGTCCGTAGTAACTATCCTGTCATGGTAGTCGATTTGAAGTGTTGAAGCGGGACCAAATCCTTGATTCAAATGGTCTCTCGCACCATCGTCAATTAGATTCGAAGCTCTTTGTTGGTCGCAATTAGAATTTTCATTTTGGTCAGGAAAATCAATCAAAACCACTAACCATGACTCATCATTAGTTATCCCAATTAGCGGTCCTTCTTCCTCAGATGTTATTGTTATAGCATGCTCTTTTACCCAGTCATTCAGAGCTTCACCATTAGCAAATGCAACCACAGAAAGTAGTGATAGCACTACTGCAATTGGCCAACCTATTACGGGTCGCATTGGCATTATTGTGAGTGTTATGCTCTTTGAATCAATTGCTGCAATACTTCATTGAAATGCCTAATTCTGCCATTTTTTGGATCAGCGAGTCTGAAGGATCGGTAATCCAAGCTTCATTAGTTTGCAAATTCAAGCCGAATGGAATTATTTCACCGTATAGAATTGTTGTGATATCTGAACCATCGACTAGTGCAGCACACCTCTCAATCGCACTTCCTTCACTCCATGGGTTGGTCTGACAAGCCATCGCTAAATTTAGATCAATCTCGCTATTGTCAGTTCTAGCGACACTGATTTTTGCAAGGTTCAGTGTGTTCGTAGTGCATCCAAGAAATCGCAATGAATCGATATAATCGATTGGCATTGATTCGATATTACATCCTGAAAATACAACCTTGTTTGCGTTGAACCTTTTGACTACATCCAGCAAATTGTCTTGTTGTTCAGGGTCTCTACAAACTGCATGATATTCAACTAATCCCATCCCCTTTAATGGGCTAATTTTAGGTGAAGTTCCGCAGCATCGACAATCAACGTACAACACTCGGTGGACGCCTCCTTCTCCATCTAATAGTTCACACATTCCATGACCTATTGGCATTGGTGCACGGAATGATTTCCACCCAATCAATTCAACCACCCCAGATGCCATTAGTGTTAGAGTGAATAGTAGACCTGGTAGGTTTACTGGAATAACTAACCAAAGTAGCATCAACATGATTCCATGAATTCGTAAGCGCCACCATCCGGCATTTCCTGACCATAGTAGTTTTGACATGCCAGCAATTGTTACAACACTCATTGCAGCTAATACCAATACCATTGCCCATGCAATCGATATTGAAATCCTAAGCATTTCTGCTGCATCGTATCTTCCAATCAAACCTGTGTCGTTGTTGAATGAATGGCCGTATGAGTATAGCCATGGTAAAAATTCAGTCATTGTAAAAATTAGTGAACTGAAAGCCAAGATCCACATCATCATCATCCAAATTATGAGGGCTCTCCTTTCACTTGGTAAAAGCCCTGGTTTTGCAAAGGAATAGGCTTGTTGTATGGCGAAAGGCATTGCAGTTAGCAGTCCAATTATTGCTGCACTTAACCAACGTGTACCTGCCCATTCATCTGGTGAAAATATGTTGACACAAGAGTATTCACATGGATCTAATTTTCCTAGTAAATAGTGTAGAATTTCGTCGATCGATAAGGACCATATGCCTGTAAGTATGATTACTAGCATTATCACTGCAGTGAGCCTTTTAGATAATTCATCAAGGTGGGATTGAACACTACTCCTGCCGTCACTTGACAGGTGTAGGTCATTCATGGTATCAGACCAAGTCCATATCTTGCTTTTCGGCACGTGCTTGAACTACTGTTCGGTAAACTCCGAAAATTCCCCATAAGAGACACATTCCGATTACCAATGTGTATCCCCACGGAAGTGCTGTATCGATAGCCCAACCAAATCCAATAGCTAAACCAAGAGTTAGAACTCCTCTACGGATGCCTTGAGGTATTGCTAAACTCATGTCCAAATGAGGAGGTCCACCAGCAAATCTTCGTTCATAGAATTCTCCTTGGATAACCGCTGCTACAATGAGGATGGATAGTGTTGTCCAGAAGTATAAGTTTCCTTGCTCAAGGTATCCACTTGCAATATCTGCTTGTCTTTCAGCTTCAATTTCCTCTGCAGATTTTTGGCCGAATAATGAGTCATAATCACCAACGCTGATGGTTCGCAAACTTGCATCTGCATCAGCAGTTGCTGTTCCTGGAGCACTTACTGTGAATGTAAGAATCGTCCAGTGGTCACCAGCATCAGGTGCGCCACTCTCATCTACAATGTTTCCTGCCAATGAGAAGTGTACATCACCCACATCCGACTCTGGTGCAGTCCATGTGATTTCCCAGTCATTTCCAACACTGTCATGAGATAGCGCCCCTCCAGAATCCTTGACATACTTCGAGCCATCTGAGGGAGTAAAGTTGCCATCTGCATAGTCCCAGATCATGTAACCGCCAACTGCATATGTTGCATGTGCTAGACTGATTGTGAGGTTGTATGTTTCTCCGGTTTCGTAGACTCTTGGGACTCCACTAATTGATAGAATTACCTCGTTAGATGGAGAACCTCCTGCTCCGTGGCAAGAACATCCTTCTTCAGGAATGATGCGATCATTATGCATCCAAGGTGGCCCCTGTGAGTTGCCAAAGGCCGGAGCAGCTAGCATTAGAGCCAAAGTTGCAACCAGCAGGACAGAGAACCTACGGGACATTATCTAGGGCCACCTGTGGTTCCCTATTGAACATTGTCACATTCTGCCGCCCCTTTAGGGGCGGATATAACTCACAAATCTTTGATTGCGTTATTCAATTGGGTCATCATTGCCTTGCCATCGCCGAATAACATCATAGTTTTGTCTTCATAGAACAAATCATTGTCTACTCCAGCGTATCCTACACTCAGGCTTCTCTTGATGATTACAACAGTTCTTGCTTGGTCAGCATCGATAATTGGCATTCCTGCAAGAGGGCCTTCGCCGGTTCTAGCTGCTGGGTTGCAAGTGTCATTAGCTCCAATGACAATAGCCATGTCGCATTCAGGGAATTCTGGGTTGATTTCGTCCATTTCAATCAATTGCTCGTAAGGAACATTTGCTTCAGCAAGTAGTACGTTCATGTGCCCTGGCATCCTTCCAGCAACTGGATGAATAGCATACTTGACCTCTGTGTCAAACTTTTCTTGCATCAAGTCAGCAAATTCCTTGACTTGGTGTTGACACTGGCTAACAGCCATTCCATAACCAGGAACTATGATGATCTTTTGAGCACCATCTGCCATCATAGCAACTTCATCAGCATCACTACCAACTTTGGTACGAGTAAGTTCTTGCTTTTCGCTTCCTCCAAATGACTTGAAGAGTACGTCAATCAACTGGCGATTCATTGCTTTGCACATAATGAATGTGAGGATTAATCCAGAAGCCCCAACAAGGCTTCCTGCAACGATTAGAACACTATTGTTTATGATGAATCCTGTAAATGCTGCTGCAATACCTGATAATGAGTTAAGCAGGCTTACTACCACCGGCATATCTGCTCCACCAATTGGAAGAACTAGGATAATTCCTAGGACACATGAGATTCCAATAATTGCCCAAATGTAATCGGTGTTTGTTGGGTCTTCAATTGACATGTAAATTAGTGCCAAAACTGAAACAAATAATAGTGCCTTAACTGGGTTCAACCATACAGGGCCCCATGTTGGTGTTCTAATCCACTTTCCGAAGATTTCGATACCTCCCTTTAGCTTGTACATTGCCAGCAGTGAACCTGTAAGTGTCATCCATCCAACTAGTGCAGATAATCCGGCTGCAACAATAGCAACTGTTGCACCCAATCCTGGTTCTGGCGAAGTAGTCTCAATCCATTTCCATGTCTCGGATAGTGCAACTAGTGCTGATGCCGCACCACCGAAACCATTGAACAAAGCAACCATTTCTGGCATTCCGGTCATTTCGACCTTAACTGCCATAATGTAACCAATTAGTGACCCAATTAGTATTCCAGAACCGATTAAGGTCCATCCCACAATTCCATCTGGGAAGAAATTCATGTCGATAATTGTTGTAACTACAGCGATTGCCATTCCCAACATACCGTATTGGTTTCCTTTAGGAGCAGTTCGAGGGTGGCCCAAATTCTTCAGACCAAAGATGAAGAATATTGCAGATACGAGGTATCCAACAGAAACCCAATCTTCCAACATTTCAAGCACCTCTCTTCTTGCCAGCAATCATATTCAACATACGATTTGTTACAGCGAATCCACCAACTACGTTGATCATTGCAAGAACAAGAGCAATGAAAGCAAGGATTCCTGAAGTAACTGTATCTCCAGCATCATATGCTACATTTGCACCTAGTAGTGCCCCTACAACACTGATTCCAGAAATTGCGTTAGCACCACTCATCAGTGGTGTGTGAAGCATTGCTGGAACTTTTGTGATTAATTCAACGCCAAGGAAAATCGATAATACGAATAGAGTAATTGAGCCAATTAGAAGTTCTGGAGTCATCAGAGAACACCTCCTAGTCGAGTTTGTTTAGGATGCATTTCTCCATCCCTACAAATCAGAACACCACCCATTCCAGGTACATGGAAGTCATTACCTTCCGGCGCTCCGACTAGAATATCATCTTCTTCGGAAATTTGGAAACCGTTGTCCTTGTCAACCAAACTTGTGATGAAAGTTGTCAGATTGTTTGAGTAAAGCATAGATGCAGTGTTAGCCAGTGTACCTGGTAAGTTCGAAGTTCCGACAATAATTACACCGTTGTCAGTGGTGTGGATTTCACCAGCCTTCGTGATTTCACAATTACCCCCTACATCGGCATTCATGTCAACAACAACTGCACCCGATTTGAAATTTGCAACAGCAGAAGCAGGGACAGTAATTGGAGCTGGCCTGCCAAATATTCTAGCAGTCGTTACAATAATGTCAGCATCACTAGCAACTTCACAAACAGTGTCGTTGACCTTCTGGATAAATTCAGGAGTCAAAGGTTTGGCATAACCCGCCTCATCTTCAAAGTCATCCATTCCATCAACTTCTATGAAACGACCACCAACAGATTCAATTTGTTCGGCAGCGGACTTTCTGACATCTGATGCATACACGACAGCACCTAATCTTTTAGCGGTTGCAATTGCTTGTAAGCCAGCAACTCCGGATCCCATGATTACAACCTTAGCAGGCCTAACTGTACCGGCAGATGTAGTCATCATCGGGATACCTCTTGGTACCTGTGCAGCGCCTAGAAGTACGGCTTTGTAACCAGCTAGGTTATCTTGACTTGAGTTCACATCCATAGATTGTGCTCTTGAGAGTCTGCGAGGAATCATATCCATGCTCATTAGAGTGATTCCTCCATCAATGCATGCTTGAACCTTCTCCGGATGGCGGAATGGGTCTGCTACACAAGCAATGATTTGCCCCTTGGATAAATCGGCGGCATCAGGCATGCGAATTGAGATTATGATTTCACATGACATGACGTCGTTTCTGTCACCAATGGAAGCACCTGCTTCAGTGTATTCAGAATCGGAGTAATTAGCAGCAACACCTGCGCCTTTTTCGACTACAACTTCGAAACCTGCTTTTTGCAATTTTTTCATACTTCCAGGTACGATTGCAACACGAGTCTCGCCCTCTGGTTCCATTGGCACTCCAATCTTCATTTCATCACCTCGACTATGCATCGGCTGCACGCGATGAACCTTGCCACCTGTATTCGGTTCTTGAACGACACGGTCAACATTTGGAACTTTGACCTCTGAAAATGCACCTCACATCCTTATGGACGGGTTATACATGCGGTTCAATATCGGAGTGTTTTGAATGGCAGCAGGACGAAGAAAAATTGCAGTTATTGGAGCAGGAAATGTAGGTGCAACTTGTGCATTTGTTTTAGCACAAATGAAGGTTGCTGACATAGTTTTACTTGATATTTTTGAAGGATTTGCCAAGGGTAAGGCACTAGATATGAGTCAGAATAGCAACGTTCTAAATTATGATGGAACAATTACTGGCACAGCAGATTACAATGACATTACTGGCAGTGATGTCGTAGTAGTTACCAGTGGTTTCCCAAGAAAGCCTGGAATGTCTCGTGAAGATTTGATTGGCAAGAATGCAGAGATCATCTCTCAGGTAGGTGCAGGAATCAGAGACCATGCTCCGGATTCTACAGTAATCATGGTTACCAACCCTCTAGATTTGATGACATACCACATGCAGAAAGTTACAGGATTCCCAACCAACCGTGTAATCGGCCAAGCAGGAGTTCTAGATAGTGCAAGAATGGCACATTTCATTGCTCTTGAATTGAATTGTGCTGAAGAGGACATTTCTCCAATGGTACTTGGTGGTCATGGAGACACGATGGTTCCTCTACCTAGATACACCACAGTTGGTGGAATACCAATTACTCAACTGATTTCTGAAGACAGAATCGAGGCAATTAGCGCTCGTACTGCAGGTGGTGGCGGAGAAATTGTAAAACTTCTTGAGAGAGGTTCAGCGTTCTATGCACCAGGTTCTGCAGCTGCGATAATGGCAGAATCTGTTCTAAATGATAGGAGGAGAGTTATCCCAGCATCTTGTTACTTGACCGGACAGTATGGTCTTGATGATGTATACATTGGAGTCCCGTGTATCATTGGTGCTAATGGTGTTGAGAAGATTTTTGAGCTCGATCTCACCGATTCAGAGTTAGAATCATTACAGGGTTCTGCTAACTTCTACAAAGGTCAATTGAAGGATATTCTTGGTTATTGATTCAAAATGTAGAGTGTCATAAATACATCTTTGGGGATGATATGTTATGGCCAAGTCACATACTAGGCTCGCTAAATTTGTTCATTGGAGTTTCATAGTTCTGTATGTCTATGGTATTATCAAACAGGTTGACGATATTTCTGATTTGGAGGATTCAAAATTACTTATTTTTGAAGTGATATTTGCCTCACTTTTTCTGGTTATTGTTATTGGTAGATATTTCTACATGCGTAAAGTTGAGACAATGCATGCATCCACAGTTCCGGTACATAGAGTTCACAAGTTCATTGCCAAAACAGTACACACATCGATGTATGTCGTTTTGATAATGCTACCATTATCCGGATTAGCAATAGCATTCTTGTTCAATCAAGGAATCAAGGATGGTCCTATGCAATTGATTGCCCTTTCTGTACACGAATTCGCTGCAACTGCAAGTTATGTGCTGATTGCAATACATGTTTCAGCTGCAATTTATTCCCGAATTAAAGGAGAAGGTGTTTGGTCTTCAATGGTTCCAATATTTACTGATGAAAAGGCTAGCAAAAATCCAGTCGTTTGCAAAGTGGCAGATTTCGAGGAGCAGGTATACGATCACATCGAGCGAATATTTTCCAAGAAAAACGATTGAATCGCCTAATTAAACGCTCCAGGTAGAAATGTCCATCGTATATCTTCTGTAGTTATATTTGAGTAATGTTGCTTTATTCTGGAATCATTTGCGACCTTTTCGTGATATTTCAAAAGGTTAGGATATCTCTGAATTACAGATTTTTCTATCCCATCATAATTTCCTGAGAAAAGTGCGAAAACCTCAGTGAACAATTTGAGGTCTGCAATACTCATGTCGTCTGTGTTTGCTGCCCAACCTGATTTTGACTGTGATAATTTTTCGTCATATATCTTCAGGCCATCTGCACATTTGCCCCCTGGTAGGAATAATTCCTTACGAAGCCGAATTCTCTCCTCTTGTTCTGATATTCCAAATGTAGTATCTAATCCACGTGCAAGTGGCCCCATACCATCCATGAATTCATCCACTTTCGCTGCTTGATACGCATCGCTAGGTATTAGACCAGCAAATTTTCCGATGTATCGTAAAATTGCGGATGACTCAGCAATAGTTCCATTTTGGGTTTGTAATACAGGTAGCATATTCCACGGTAAATCACCGTTTTCTTTCATCTCGTTGAACTGTTCGCCATTTACTTCAACATCTTCCCAATTCAAACCTGATAGAGCGAGGGCGACTCTACTTGCTTCGCCCCTGCCAGGAACTCCAAAGTACACTAATCGGTGCATGATCTTCTCAGAATAAACTAACCTATGTTATTTGCTAATCATTCTGTCTCGCACAATTGCAAGAGAGTATTCTTTTCCAGTTGTAGTTGCTCCTTCAACCGGGTTTGGTAATCGAACTAATTTCTTCCCTTGGCGCCCTCTGCTACGCATTCTCACTAGTATTTCTTGACCAATATAGCACCCTTTTGCTTCGTGTACTAAATCGCCAAGTCCGCATGCCAGGGGATGTACATTGGGAGTAATTTCGTATCCCTGGTGTGGGATCATATTCTCAATTCTATATTCTGAAAAATCTTCATCACTCATATTTACAGATAGGGTTTCGGAATTAGGAGCTACCAGTAGCCACCCTCTCCATGTTTTTCTTTTGGTAATATTCTCTCCGACTTCAATATTTTCAGTTGAAATATAAACTGAATTATTTGCGCTAATATCGACAATCGAAATATCTTGGTTCAGGACTCTTTTGGATATATGTTGAATCAAATTATCTTTGTATGGTTGGTGTCCAACTATTGCAATAAAATCGCCCATGTCAATTACATCCACCAAATCAATAATTTTTGCAGCAGTTGTTGTAAAAACAGTAGAACAGTCACCTTCCACTTTGTTAGTGGATAGGCCATCAATGAATGAAAATTTATCTTTACCACGAATGATTAGAACATATGCGTCTAATCTAAAGAGCCCCATTCGCTCACTCTCATGCGAAAGATTCACCGCAACCACACGAACTGGATGCATTTGGATTGTTGATCTTGAAACCGCCACCCATGAGCCTGTCCACGTAGTCAATTTCTATTCCGTCTAGTAGGTGAGATGAAGCATTAGGAACTAGTACTCTAAACCCATCAACTTTCAATTCTTGACAATCTTGTTCTGTTGATTCAACAATCTGTAAATCGTACATGTAACCGGAACATCCACCAGAAAGTACGCCCACGAGAAGTGCGTGAGAACGATCGTCGCCAAAGGCGGATTCAAGCATCTCTTTTGCCTTATCTGAAATGGTTAGCGCAACTTCAACAACTTCAGGTTTGTTGATTACCACGGCGGGTGCAGTGTCGCAAGTATTGCAGTCCATGTTCGCTGTGAGACAGGTGACTCATATCAATCTGTGTGTGCTTTGGGACTATTTATGGCAATTTCAAACAAGCAATGGTCTTGCCCTTTTGAGGTGCACAATCTCTCAGATGCAGTAGCATCAAATCCATATCTCTCAATTAGTATTCCTTCGAGGACACCCTCGTCCATATGACACAGAATCGAACCTAAAGTTGGGTCCCGTTCACAATTCTTTGAATCCATAACGGTAACAACACTTGGTGGAATTGAATCAATTTCTAAATCTCCCATTCCCAAATTTCTCCATTGAATTGACAGTTTTTTCCAAAACTTTTCATCGGTTACTTCGTCTCGTAATTCCAATGCTAATTCTTGACCTATCCGTTGACCAACTGTTCGTAAAATCTCACTCATATCAACTCCTAGTTGGCCTAGTGAAGCAGCGGATATGCCTAGGGTCAATGGTTCACCGGGCCTCCTTAGTATTGCATTTGTAAACCCTATGCCTGAATCTTCACTGATCAGGCCACGTAGCCTCTTGTAGAACGAACCTTCACCCAGATTCAGTTTCAGTGGTTCAGTAATTAATCCATCAACTATACGTGCCTTCGTGGCAACAAAATCAACTCCGCCGTTCCATTGGACCTTCAATAATTCTAACTGAGCTAGCATGAAATCTTGCGATTCAATCAGCAGGGCTGTGTCTTCCTTCCCACGACCGGTTGGGTTTGACTCTGATTGAACGATTTGGATACCCACCTCTTCGTCAACATAGAAACCCATCTGCGATTGATTCTCTAAGTGGCGAATCTCTATTCGACTGTCCAGTTGTTCAAAAAACCTGATTGTTTTAGGTCCAATGTCTGCTAATATTTTGAATCTAACACCTCGTTCTAGAGAGTCATTAATTGAATCAACAATTCCAGACCTCATCATGTGTAATATACCCCATTTTGATAACATCATCCAGACATGATTTTCTGATTCTTGAACTAGATTTTCAATTGTTGCGTAAATACTGTGTCTATCCTTAATCACCGAAAATAGAGGCTCATCAGAATTATTAATTGATTCATTAATGATTAATGAATCTTCATTCATTTCATCTAGATGCTGTTGCAATCTTCGAACACTTGCTTCTTCCTTCTTGATTAACTGACGAAAAACATCTGGAACTGCTAGTCCTGTAAATCGCATTGGTTTATCCAATGTGGCCATTACGATCCCCATTTCTTTCATTTTTCTTAGGCTATTGTAAGCATCCATTCTAGATATTGAAACTAGTTTGCCAATTTCACTTGCCTTTAGTGGAGGCTGTCCACAAAGGGCCAGAATTATCTTTGCATATTTTTCTTCGAGCCCACCTTCGACAAGGCGCTCAATAATTGCATCAGCAGTTCGCATTTTCTCAACTCATTTTTCGCTGCTGTTCTTTCTGTAGAATATTGCAGCGTCTAATTTGTTCTTTAGCTAGTTTCTGCTGGTCCTTGTCTAATCCTCGAGGCATCGCTTGCTCGAAACATTTGATTGCATCACCAAATCTTTGCATCTCTGCGTAAGCAGTACCCATGTTGTACAGTGTTTTACCTTGAACACCTTTTGGATTAATTACCATTGCTTTGTGGTATGATTCAACACATTTAGGATAATCTTCGAGGTAATATAGTGCATTGCCCCGTCCATTTAGAATTCGGATAACCATTTCGTCATCGTCTGCAAAAGAAGGTAATGCCCGATCGAAGCATGAAAGCGCCTCACGGTACTTCTTATCTTCAATTAGTCCGACACCTTTGTTATACCATTCAATGTCTTGGTTAGCAATCGAATTAGAATTAGAATCCATTCCTGTATTCACAGTTACGCGTGATGCAGCATCTAATGCGGCGGCTGCAAGATCAACTTCTGGCTTTGCCTCACTTTCTACCGCAACTGGTTCGGGTCTTGCAGATAATTCTGGCAGTGAGACATCATTACTCTGAAATGATTCACTAACTGTTGGAGGTGTGACTTCAATCACAGGAACTTCCTGAATAGTTTCAACTGCTTGATATGATGAACTTTCCGCAACTGGTTCAGGTTGAGACAAGCTTTCCGCTGATTCTGCAAATGCATCCAGTGGGTCTTGCGCTACTGGTTGTGGATTTGCCAATTTATGCGCCTTTTCGTGACACCTTTGAGCAGTAGCCATATCACCAGCAGATTCCAATGCTCTTGCAAGACCAATCCATAAATCGGGATTTGATTTGTCATCTTGAATCATTGATTTCCAACACTTCACAGACTCAGTGTGGTTTCCAGATGCGGACAATGCTCTGGCCATCATTGGCGTATTTGCTTCACAGATTGATACTGCCTCATTTGCCAATGCCGGGCCTTCTGGAATTGTAGGAGGTAATCCACTAGTGTTCTCAAGAACCCTAGATTCACCTTCAGCTAATTCAATCAATAGTAAAGCCAAAGCTTCACGCCCACCTTCTTCTGTAACTAGTGCACGTCTAGCACTTAGAAGACTAGTAATGTCTCCTGCTTCTTCAGAAATATTCGCCAATCTTATTGCAGCTTTCACGTAAGAACCATCATGTTCTAATGCATTGCTAAAGCATTTCATAGCAGCTTCTGAATTTCCCTTTCTTTCGTGTAATGCTCCAAGGTTAAAATGGCATTTTGCGTTTGTTGGTTCAAGCCCAATTGCGTGTGTGTAAGCACTGATTGCATGGTCATCTAGGCCCATCGCTGCCATTGCTCCAGCAGATATTTTCCAAGAGTCAAAATGTTGTGCAGCATCAGCGTGAAGGTGTTCTTTCAACATCTGTAATGCTCCTTTTGCATCTCCTTGTGACAAAGAATTAGTTGCTTGAGCACACAATGAGTCCAAATCTATGCTCTCCGGTTCATCTTCAAACAGGACTTCAGCAGGTGATTCTTCAGTCTCAGTTTGCTCTTCAACCACATCTTCGCTATCAGTTGAGAGTTGTAGAACTTCTTCAGTTTCATCATCTTCGAATAAATTATCGACACCTGCATTTACAGCATGAGTTAGAGTTTGTTCAACCAGCGATTCTTGCTTGTGAGGCATAACTGTGGGAGTTGAATGCATTATTCCACCAGCAGCTTTGTTGCTTTCCATAATTTTGACCAAGTGAGGGTGGCCGGGGAAAAATTGCAACGCTCTATGTGCAATTTCAACAGCGCCATCTGTTTCTCCAAGCCTGTCTAGGAGGACAGCAAGATTTGCTAAAGCAGGTCCGTGAGCGGGATCTAGGTCTAGACATATTACGAATGCTTGCCTAGCCCCTTTGGTGTCTTGTTCGGCCTCCAATAACACACCTCTGTTAAACCAGGCCATAGAGTTTGAAGGGTCCAGTGCGATGGCTTTATTGAAAGCCTTGAGAGCAGAATCATGATCCCCAGATCGGTGAGCGGCTTCACCCTCAGCAACTAAGTCATCAACCGTAGTGTCGATTTCCACATCATGCGTATCTTCATGTTTGTTTTCACTTTCAGTAACATTTTCCACTTCCAAATCAGGAGATGGTTCTTCTTCAGGATTAGAAATTACGTTTTTCACGACATCTGCAAGAGAGGACATCATTGCGTCTGTAATCTCTGCCGCAGCATCGATTGGATTGTTCACTTGTCCCTCATCCATAGGGGTCACCAAATCGTTGAAAATCCCATAAGGGATAAGGGTTATCCGTATGCGTTCCCGCTTAATTGATACGAGTCCTATCTCTCGAGGCATTTGTGCGGCCATCTTTCAATAATGAAAATGGGGGCTCATTTGTCCTAATCGAGCCAGGTCAAAATGGCCACCTAGTCATCGATCAACCATTTTTCATTGGCGCCCGTCCAGTGACACAGGTTGAGTGGGCTGCTGTAATGAACTCTAATCCCTCCAAATTCCAAGAGGGTTGGTCTGCTGGTCTACGGCCTGTGGAATCGGTTAGTTGGCTTGATTGCCAAGGATTTGTTGCAAAGCTGAATGAGGCTGAAACTGAACAACGTTTGGGTCTTTCAGGTATGTGGAGATTACCGACGGATGTAGAATGGGAATTTGCCTGTAGGGCGGGTTCTCAAACCAGATGGTATCACTCTGACAAGGACACGGATGTAGATGAAGTTGCCTGGCATGCCGGTAATTCTGGCGCCACCACTCGCGAAGTAGGTCAAAAAAAGCAGAATGAATGGGGCCTATATGATTGTCATGGAAATGTTTCGGAGTGGACCGATAGTGGAGATGAACAGCGTCGTATAACTAAGGGTGGTTCTTGGTTAACGGAATCAGAATCAACAACTTCCTCAGCATCAATTTCATCGAAAATCGATAAGAGAAGCGATGCTATTGGACTTCGATTGGTTTGGTCGCCAATCTGATTAAGTCAATCTAACTGGGCATTTCATGCGCCTATATCATAATCCCAGATGTTCAAAGTCTCGACAAGCTTTGTCATTAATGAAAGAAGGCGGGGTTGAATTTGAAGAATATAGATATCTAGATTTAGGAATTCATGCTGACGATTTAGAAATTCTTTCAAATCTTGAAAATGTGATTAGAACTGCAGACCTTGAAGGTAAAGAATCAATTGATTTATCTAATCAAACTGAAGTAATGAGTTTACTAAAACGCAATCCTAGAGTGCTACAAAGGCCCATTCTGGTTCGTGGAGAAAAAGCCGTAATCGGCCGTCCTCCTGAAGAAATAATTACTCTTCTTCACGAGGTTTGAGTACTGTAGCAACATTCAGTCTAACAAAGACTTCTAGGTATGCCTTCATTCTATCATCTACGGGTGCAATCTGTTCATGGTAAAGGGAGTCCATTATAGTGCATATTTCTGAGAAGTTGCGCTTTCCATCCATCAATTCCCAAAGCATAGATTGGGTTGAATGCATAGTTCTGCGTACTACTTTTGGTGCTTTCAGTATCCTTGCCAATAATCTTTCAAATCGCGTAAATCTTTTTTCGATTAATAGCACTACTTGCCTTCCTGTAATACCTTCAATTTCAGGATGTATACCTGCATCACCACGAAATTCCCAATCAACAGGGAGGCGTATTGGAACAAAATCATCCCATTCTCCTTCAATCATTACAATCCCTCAGTAGTGAATGTGATGTAAAGTAAAGAAATCATTGAGATTACACCACATATTGCTGTTATCCTTTTGATGTTGTCTTTCTGACTAAACTTGTCTAAGAACCATGTCGCAACACCAAAGATTGCAACTAAACAGAGTAAGGCATACCAGGAGGTAGGAACATCACTCATGTGCGGTCGTATCATCAGCAACCTGTGAACCTTGCGCATGTTGCCAGGCTTGGTATTCGGCCATCTGGCGATTATATTCATCTAATTGCCTCTGATACTCTTCCATTGGGTCTTCTGCAACTTGTGTGGTTGCAGGTGGCCCTGCGAATGCTGTTGCGGGTGGCCCTTGAATTGGAATATCTTCAGTGTAATCAGCGCCTTCAAATTCGTCATCATCGTCCTCATAATCTTCATCACTTCTCCGAAGAATAAATATTACAATTACAGCAATTAGGACTAATCCTCCTATTCCAGATGCAATTACCATTCCTGACAATCCCTCTTCAGAAGTTGGTTTCTCCCATGTTACTTGCTGATTGACTACATGCATTATTCGAGAATCAGTACCATTGATGTGTATAGCAATGCTACCTGAATATTCTCCAGATTCTCTTATGATTTCACATCTCATGTCGTGCTTTTGCGTTGTCAAGTGTCCAGAACTCATTTCTACACGTGAACTTGCAAGATGGATTGTATTCCCGTCGCAAATTACTCCCCATCCATCCGGTGCTTTTGCACTGACTTCGAAGATCTCTGTTTGAGTAGAAGTAGATGATAGGTTGATCCAGATGATTCCGCTGGAACCTTGTCCGATTAATTCATTGATTTCTTTTACTTCTTGCAGCTCAACATTTCTTCTTTCTCCAACCATTAAAGCCGCAGATACGGTTTTCAAAATAGGCCTGCCAATCTCGTCCATTCCACCCTCCAATTCTATCGTTGCCGATATTATTGTGTTCAGATCACAATCTGGAGTTATGATGACGTCTACAAATAAATCAATTGATTCGGTGGCGCCTAAATTCAAATTTATCCACTCTCCTGATCCTTTTGACAAGCCATTAGATGTGGAAAGGAATCCTATTACCCCTTCAGTTGGTGGCGATGTTTGAATGACTAATCGCGCACGGATACTAGAATCTGCAGCATTACCAATATTCCATGCAGTGGCGTTGAACGAGTATGTTGAATTTGTTTCTACTACACTTTCTCCTGCGAATCCATCTAACCTCGGATGTCGAATTGTTTCAGTTATCGCCTCAAACATCACCAAATTGTCTGAATTATTGATGTCTAGACCGCCCTCGGGTTCAACAGATATTGTGATTTCATGAAACTCTCCGGGAGCTTCAAGTGAGGGTAGAATGATCCAAATATCTACAATTTTCACATTTTCTAGATCGTAAGATACCGAAAGAGGAATTCCTTGAGTAACATTTGCTCCATCAACTAGTGCCCACCATTCCCAACTCTCAGAACTCCACGGCAAATCTAGAATTGCGGTTTCTGGGCCATTACCACTATTTGTTACTTCAACTGTAACCTGTAAAGGTATGCCTGGAGTAAGTGTGGTAGGTGAATCGATTATTGAAATCGACAAATCATGTAATGAATTAACACGTAAACCTTGCCAAGAATTACCTATGATTAAATCTCCAGAGCGCATAGATAGCGCCTTGGGTGAAATCATTGGTCCAAGGTCTTCGGCTTGGGCATTTATTGGAGCAGTAATTCTAACTGTGAATGTAGATGATGAACCGGGCGAGATTGCTAAATCAGGAGAATTAAGCAATTCTACAGTCCACCCCGTAATTTCTGTGTAGTCAATTTGTGGTTGGAAAATATCAATTCGAGTGGCATTATTCCAAATTCTAAATGTCACATCATTGCTATTTCCTGCATCTATGTATTGGTAACCTTGAGTTTCTGAATCAACATTGATTTCAGCGTCACTAGTCATAGCCGCAGCAACTTCAATCGACTTTGTGTCAAATCTTCTCGAGTCATTGGTGCTCGTAGCTGTTAGCCATGTTTCAGCCGTCATGTCGGGTTCAACACCATTTGGAATAGTAGTTGTCAACCAAATTTGCTTAGGTGTATCCACGCGTACCAATATGTCTGTCGATTGATTCCATGCTAATCCAATACTCCATCCATTTGGCACATTCTTATCTTCAACGCTGATTGTGAAAACATCTGTTGCTTCCCCTATGTTTTCTATTGTGACAGGGAAACTACATGTGTCACCTGGTGCGCACCTAGGGGTAAATTCTGGAATGATGATATTTGGCAGTCTGTCTGGTAGAATTTTGATCATTGTCTGAACGCCACTTTGGATATCTGAATATGCATTTGAAGTCACATTAACTGTAACAGGAATGTTACCCTGAGTTGAGTTTTCATCCACAAGTACGCGTAAATCAAATTGTCTTGATTCTCCTGGCAATAACTCGATGCCTGATGAACCAATACTTGCCCCATTTGGATATGCAAAGTAGTGAGTCCAGTTGTTCGGCACTCCACTGGCAGTAGGCGTATATCTTGCAGAAATGTTGCCTGTGTTTGTCATTTCTAGACGAGTTGTAGACCAATCTCCAGGAAGTCCACCTAAGGTTGCAACTCCACTAGTTTGAATTTGATATTCTTGTTTTTTAGCAGCCTGGTCATAGATTATTACTAATTCATCAATCCAATAACCAATATCGTTTCCACTAGCATCGGAAGTAAAAGTGAATCTCAATTGACTTGTGGAATGAAAATGCGAGTTATCAACCGGTATGAGCGGAGAATTCTTTCCGTTATACCCAGTAGAAAAAGTGTTCCAACTCAATCCATCTAGGAAATTATTGTCGACCACATTTTGCATCGTAAAGGTTTCATCCCATGCTCCAGTATCATCTTTGATGTATCCTTTCATCTGGTCTCCAGAGCCGGCTCCTCCTGTGTAGAAGAATGAGTAACCAATGGCTGCATTATGTCCATTGACATCGTCGGCCATATTGAAAACTGGACTGGTTAATGTCGAAGTTGTCATAGAAGAATAAGTAGAATATTGTCCATTTCCTACATGGAAAGCACTGGACTGAGAAATGTAAGCCTCAGAATTAATTTTCCATTCGCCAGTGGCAGTCCATTGAGATAAATCAACGCAGTTGTCATAGTAATAGGCAACAGTCATGTGTCTCGATTGTTGATTGTTAGATGTATCATCATCACCGACTGAGTTGCTAACAGATATGGATAGTGTGTGGTTTCCAGAATAATATGGCGTCCATAATACATCAAGTGATGCTGAAGACGAACCAGAAATGGGGCTAATTCCTCTGGTTGTATTTAACAATTCAAAGCGAGTATATTCGTTATGCAAGACAAGTATCTCGACATCGACAAATCCAGATTGAACAGTTCCTAAATTTTCGATTACTATGTTTATATTCATTTCAACTCCAACAACGCCATCAGTAACATACAGCATTTCTGGCTTATTGAAACCAGGAATTGGATAATTCGATGAGAACATTTGATACAGAGATTGATTCGTTGTATCTGGATAGGTTATCGAGATGTCTGTAACATCGAGATCCACGTTAACTGCACGGCCAGAAGTCGCACTTACCATTGGCAAGGAAGAAGAAAGTAATAGCGCGATGAGGAGAATAGGTGCTACTCTTTTCATGGGCCTCGTATAGCCACAGTACATCAATGAATATGACACCTTCGCTATTCTTGTTCTAAAGAGGATTTAGCAGCCTCGAGTTTAACGTCAAGTTTCTTTTGCTTAGCTTGTGCAGCCCAGTATATGATGAATGATGGCCCAAGTACCATTACGAAGCAACCAATTACGGCAGCCAAGGCCCACATAAATTCAGTAGCAGCATCTATCTCAAATTGTTTAACTTCGCCTAGTTCTTCATTTACTTGAGTCAATGAAATCGTGGGACTAACTTCTCGATTGCCACTTTCGATAACTGTGATGCGAACTAATGTGGACTCGAAGTCGGTGTAGATTATGCCTTGTGCTTTGTCAGTGGCTTCGTCCAGCGAATCTGCATATAGTGAACCTTTGCCTCTAAGTGCAGGATCGGGGTCTGTTAGCGCAATTATACCTGTTACCTCTGATGTAATGTTTACAGTATGCTCTTCAAGTTGTTTGCAAGACTCTGAACAAGAGAACTCTTCTGCATCAGGATTTCCTAGGTCTGGATGACTGAATAACCCAGCAGCATTCGAAATTGAAATTGTAGAACCTACTGATAACATTTCTCCACTTACATTAACCCAAGTTAAGTTTGTACCATTCAAATCTGCATCCCACGTCCAAATAGTTCGGTTTTCTTCAGAATCGTAATATTTTTCCACATTATCCAATACTACTTCAGACTCATTAGATTCAGACTCATAGATGTAAACTTCAGTGTCGATTGTGGCTCCATATACGGCATATGCTAGCAGGAAAATGAGCGTTAACCCCATGCCGATTAGTGTACGCAACAGGTTGGGGTTTTGAGCCAGTGCTTTGCGCATGTTTGAGCCCAAAGTAGAGTCATTCAAGAACCCTACTGCACATGCCCCGCAGTGCCCTCTTCTGAATCATCATTCTAATGTGTGCGAACAGTGCCATTGATATAGGGGAGTTAGGTCGGCAAGTTGCTTGGTGCTACGATGACGACGTTTTACGATGTCCCTGCTGACTTGTTGAACTCAGCTGTTGCTGATAAATTATCCGGGATGGAAGTTATTTCCCGTCCGCAGTGGGCTGATTACGTTAAAACCGGAATCCACCGCGAGCGTCCTCCTACCCAAACCAACTGGTGGGAGATGCGCTGTGCTGCACTTCTTCGCAAGGTTGGTCGAGAAGGACCAATCGGAGTAAATTCACTCGCTCAGGCATATGGTGGAAAGAAGGATAACGGCTCCAATCCACACACCCCAGCAATGGGTAGCCGCCATATTATTCGTACAGCACTTCAACAATTGAGCGATGCTGGCCTTATCACAATGAAAGAAACAAAGACTGTTCAATCCGTTGATGGCGATCAGAAACTCTACTCTGGCAGAGTAATCACGGGAGCAGGACACAAGTTACTCGATGAAGTCGCTCATTCTGTTCGTGAAGCAGCAGAAGAGGCTTATCCAGGTCTTGCCAAGTATTGATGGATGTGAGGAAGTGACAACCATGGCTCAATCTTCTGACGATGAACTAGCCAATTTGCGTGCTCAACGCATGGCTCAGATTCAAGCTCAGTTGGAGGAGCAAGCTGCAGCACAAGCTGATGCAGAACTTCAGCAAGAAACTCAACAAGCCGCAATGGCAGAATTAGACGGTGCTATGAAGATAATCCTTACTCCTGAGGCACGTTCCAGACTAGCAAGTTTGAATTTGGTAAATCCAGAACTAACAACTCGTGTAAAAACACATTTGGCAACACTATCAAGCGAAAATAGAATCGCAACCCCTGTCAATGATATCCAACTCAAGCGAATCCTTGGTGGCCTTTCAGAAGGTCGAAGAGAGACTAGCATTCGAAGAATCTGAGGTGAAAATATGTCACGTAACAAGCCAGCTGCAAAAAAGATCCGCTTACTAAAAGCAGGCAAACAGAACCGCCGTGTTCCTGTTTGGGTCATGCTGAAGACTTCGCGAAACACAGTTTCTCACCCAAAGCGCCACCACTGGAGGCGCTCCAAATTACAGAGGTGAAATGAATGGCACGCGCAGCAGTTAGTGAATTGGTTGTTCCTTTGAGGAACGCATGGAACATTACTCGTTACAAGAGAGCACCTAGAGCAATTCAAATTATCAAGAATGAGGTAGTGAAGCACCTCAAGGTTCGTGAAGATGAAGAAGTGTGGATTGACCCATCGGTCAACGAAGCGATTTGGTCAAGAGGAATTGAAAACCCTCCGAGAAAAATCCGTCTGCAGATTACTCGTCACGACGAGCCAGATATCCCTATTGAAGTCAAATTATTGGAGGAGTGAAAATGGGTAACATTAGGCCAACATTCATCAAACTACGTGCGATTATTCTTTGTGAAGAACATGGTGAGAAATTCACAGATGACTTCGACCATAACAAAAAGATGGTAGAGCAATTGACCGATGTAGAATCAAAGAAGTTGCGAAATTGGATTGCTGGGTATGTAACTAGATACCGTCAGCGCCGCACAGACTGAGGCTCTAGAATGGCGATTCGAGTCGCCTGGGATAGAACCCCTGTCAGTATTCATGGCAGTAAAGATGAATTATCCATGCTTATTTCTCATTTGCGTAACAAACATGGTTTTCGTAAACATTCGATTATCATGCCTGATAGAGAGAATGATGAGGAAGCGGTTGTTTTCCTCTATGCCGCTTGTGACCCTCGCTGGATTGCGGAGGTCATGTGATGGGTGACAGAATGGATGTTCCTCTTCCAGAATCCAATTATGAACTGGATATTGTCCTGGTAGGCATAAATCACCCCGGAAATTTGGGTGCTGTTTGTCGAACGATGCTTAACCATGGTTTCAATCAACTTTCCTTAGTCAATCCTAATTGTTCTCCAGATGACGAGGAAGCTAGGAACAGAGCTAAGCATTCTGGAAGAATACTAGACACAGCAAGAACATACAATACTCTAGTGGATGCTGTATCAGATTCTTCTCTTGTAATCGGTACAAGTGGAAAGCGCGAGGTTGGTTCAAAGGTGCTAAAACGACATTTTGTCTTACCTTGGGAATTTGCAGAGATGCTAAGGGATTTTGAAGGCAAGGTTTCATTGATTTTTGGAGAGGAAGGCAAGGGCCTCTCAACAAGCGATTTAGATCGCTGTGATTTTTTGCTCACTCTTCCGACATGGGAAGGTTATCCCATTGCAAATTTGTCACAAGCGGTTGGTCATTGTGTTTACGAGTTACATCGTGATCGAGTTCTAAATGGTGAAAGTGTCAAAGGAGTACGTAAAGAAAGGTCCCTTTCACCTGAGTTAAGAAAAATTTTGAAACAATCAATCGCAGAATTTTGCGATTCGCTTGATGGAGATAAGAACGATTTGATTTCTGATGTTTACGATAGAGTAATTTTACGCGGACTACCGATTGACTCTGAAGCAGAAAGGATGATTGGGGCTTTTGTTCAGGGGGCAACGGCTCTTCAAAAGCAATCAGGAGACCTTAATTGGCAGAGAGAGAGAAGGAAGAGAGTTAGGCCAGAAGATAATCAAAAATCACTGTAATTAGAGCCTAAATTTATCTCTTACATTTTGCACTATTCGCACCATGTTCTCTGACAGTGACACTCTCAACCCAGCATCTATCGCCGTAATTATCTTCAATCAGTTTAGTAGAGTATTCCATGGCCATTTTGGCAAACATTTCTACCCCTGCGGATTCCACAATTACTAGGTCGATAATGCCATTTTGCTGCAGTGATTCGAATTCAGATAATTTGGGGTCATCTGAAGCAACTAATGTCTTGTGGTCGAAATTTTTCCTGAGCCAAGATTCCAAATCTTTGAGTCCACCAAAATCTACCACCCAATTTCTTTCATCTAATTCATTCGCTCCAAATTTAAATTCAAATTCTAGCGAGTAGCCATGTAAGAATTTACAGTGACTATCTGCTCGCCATTGCCTAAAAGCTGCAGAAAGTCCTCTTTCGTGTCCATATTTCTTCTTAGAAAAAAATCTAGTCAAATCAATCACCTCTAAAATTCAAACATATTGAGTTTATACAATATCGAGGACCTCTTGTTTCATGGAATAAATGGCCCAAATGTGAATCACATTTTGAACATCTTACTTCAATTCTGACCATCCCATAACTAGTGTCCTTGAGTTGAGTAATTTCAGCATTAGACGCCTCTTCACTAAATGCAGGCCAACCGCAACCGGAATCAAATTTAGAATCTGATGAAAATAGCAACTTATCACAGTCAGCGCAGTAATAATTTCCTTGCTCAAAATGCTTGTCATATTCTCCAGTATACGGCCTTTCAGTTCCATTTTGTTTCATTACATAATGGCGTAGTTGTGCCTTCAGTGCGCTTTCAAGGACTTCTTCCCACGATGACACATATTCTACAGGGTCCTTTCTGCCAATTGCATGGAATGCAAGAATTCGTTCGACATCTGCCCCACTAGTTCCGCTAGAGCGGCCATCCTTATCGGGATTGTATGAAGTGTTAGTGTTAGCGAAGACAGTATTAAAATCTAAGCCGATCTTTTTGCATGAAACCAAAGCATCCCTAAGAATAGTTTCCTTGTCTCCATCGATGTATGGAAGGTGGAATGAAACTTTCTCACTATCCCAGTTTCCTACTGAAAATGCATTACCAATTGCATCATAGAACTCTGGCCTACAATCCGGATAAATAGCGTGGTCACCAGAGTGTACGCCCAATGCAATGATAACATTAGTTTCTTCCTTCAATGCCACAGACAAAGCATACCCATAGAGGATAGATGAAAAAATGGCATTCCTGTTTGGAACTACTGTTGCTTTCATTTGCTCTTCTTCATAATGCCCTTCTGGAACATCAATTTCATCGCTCGTAAGAGCAGAATGAAACAATCCCATGGCTGACGACAAGTCTGCTATTTGGTGTTCTACTTCATGTCCTTCTTGTGATAAATATGCAATATTTGCCTTTGCCCTTTCAAGCTCAATATTGTGTTTTTGACCGTACTCATAGGATATGCAACTGACTTTGTACCCTTTGGATAATAGATGGATTAACAATCCAGTGGAATCCATGCCTCCGCTTAATGCCATGACTGCACGCATTAATCCACCCCCATCCATTTATGCGTTTGTAGTGATAATCTCCAACCTGGATTACTTTTCACCATGTTTTCAACCACAGCGAAACTCTTACCGTTTTGTTCTACAGTATCATTCTCCATGTAACATGGCTGAATGAAATGATGTTCAAAGCCTTGTTTCAAGTCATCATACATGGAAATGTCTTGACCGCAGTATACTACTTTCAATTCGTCACCGAACCTCTGTTTGATTGAAACATTAGGGTACACCTGGTCCTTAGGAGAAACACAAATCCAATCTATAATATCTGGAACTGGAATTGTACCATTTGTTTCAACTGATAGGTTGATTCCATGGCCCTTTAATTCACGACCAATTGTTTCCAGATCTTGTAAACAAGGTTCACCACCAGTGAAAATTACTCTTTTGCAATCATATTTCAGAACTTCATCAATTATACTTTGAAGTTCCATTTCTTCGTAAGTGAGAAAATCTGTATCGCACCATTCGCATCTCAGGTTACAATTTCCAAATCTAATGAATACGTGGGGTACCCCAGCATGGAATGCTTCACCCTGTACGGAATGAAAAATCTCAACAATAGGATACGTGATCATTTGATCATCTCATAAAGGAGGGCTTTGAATTAACTGCATTAATTCACTTCTAGCTTCGCTCTTATCGAAAAATACACCGCGCATCGCACTCGTAGTCATAACTGCATTTTGCTTTTTGACTCCTCGACATTGCATACATCCATGTGCCGCCTCAACAATTACAGCAGACCCAAGAGGTTGAAGATGTTCTTCCAAATCGTCAGCTACACCCTTGGTTATTCTTTCTTGATTTTGTAATCTACGAGCGTGTAATTCGACAATTCGTGCTAGTTTGCTTAACCCAACAATTCTCTCAGTAGGAATGTATGCTACATGCGCTCTTCCCTTGAATGGTTGAAGGTGATGCTCACAAGTTGAATGAAATTCAATGTCTCTCAACAATACAATTCCATCATAATCTTCACCATTGAATGTTGAGGACAAAACTTCTGAAGCATCCATTTTGTATCCCGAATAAATCTCATCGAACGATTGAACGACACGTTTAGGAGTGTCAACTAATCCTTCTCGAGTATTATCACCTTCAATATAATTTAACAATGTGCTTACAGCCCTCATTGCGTCTTCTTTAGTTATCATTCTAAAACCTCCACTCGCCCATGTCTAGCATCAATTACATCTAATTGATCGAGCATTTTTCTACATGCAGTCCTGATTGCATCAGCTACACTAACGAATTTTCCATCATCGCCAACATGCAATTTCAAGTCCTCAAGAATTTGGGCAGGCATGTCCAGACTTACCTTAGGCATGAGCCTGTGGCGTCGGCTATAGAATATCAATGTATTCTTCTAGTAATACTAGGGTAATATTACTTCATTGTTTAGATTTTGCAATTTTTGCGGTTAGTCCGCCATCCCAAACTCTCATACTTTCTATTAGCCAATTAATCACTGCCATGGTGTTATATTTACACCGGGTAGTACTTTAATCTAATTATTATATTAGAATCAGGATATTGAGGCTACTAGATCTTCCCTTTTGAATTGTCTAGCAGCAAACCAAGCTGCTAATCCAGCATAGATTATGCTAGATGTCATCCAAACCAAAACATGTTCCACAATCACCCTATCAAGCAATAACTCTCTCATAGCCAGTAGAATATTCACCAATGGAACTGCAAACCACCACGATTCAATACTATCGAGATTAATGACTTGTGTGAATAGGGCTGGGAATATTATGAACAAAATTGCTGGGCCAAGTAGTGAACCTGCCTCTTTCACACTATGCGCCTTCATAGCCAACGCCAATTCGAATGCAACTACCATGATTGCAAATATTACCACAGCCCCTAGCAAGAGTGCTATGCTAGTTGCTGATACAGAAGGTATTCCGATTACCGATGATGATGCAAGATAAGTTATCGCGAATAGCAACCCGCCAATCTGCAATGCAACTCCTGCACTGGTGATGCTTGCAACAGCTAACCATTTACCTGCAAGTAATTGTATTCTTGAACATGGAAGGCACAAAAGGGCCTCTAAAGTCCCTCTTTCTCTTTCACCAGCAGTCATGTCGATAGATGGTTGAATTGCACTTGATGCAGTCCATATTGCAATAACCATTGGTATGAATAGAGAGAGTGCTAATCCGGCCTGTTCTCCCTTAGTTGCTGCATCTGAAACCTCCCAATTGCCATCCCAAGTCACTGGGTCGAGAGTTGATTCTGGATCTAATCCTGCTTCTACTAATGTGCCATTAACAACGCCTGATTCCCATTCGATTATTGCATCGATTATTCGACTACGTGCTTCACTAGATGCCTCACTAGTTGAGATATATAAAACCGAAAATTTCCAGCCTGATTCATTTTCTAATAATCTGAAAACTGCTTGAGTTTCTTGATTTCTGATGCGGTCTAGATCGTTTCCGATGTCTGACAAATTAGTGATTCCACTAGGCATCTCTTCATACGAAATAATCAGATTAGATTCAGCAAATGACGTATTCAGTTCATCATTTACGTCTCCTTGCCAAACAACTTCCAATTCCATTGCATCCAATTCTGCAGCCTCAGATTGTAGCAGCAGTGGCAGAGCAATGAATAGAGCTGGGAAAATTAGTAAGGGTATTACAATTAATGCAATCAAGGTTCGCCAATCTCTGACGAATTCGATGATTTCTTTCTTAGCGATTGTCGAGATAAATCTCCATGAATCACTCATCTTCGCCCACCTCCTTGTAATCAGGCGTGCTACCAGTAAGGAATCTTCTCCACCACTTTGCAAGTTTGCTTTCCTTTTTGCCATCTTCACTACGAGCTCTTGCTTTGTCAGATGTTAGTGAAACATATGCCTCTTCAAGAGATTCCTGTCCAGTTGCGAGTAGCAGTTCTTCCGGTGAGCCATCAGCCCTTATTGTACCGTTATGAACAATTACAATTCGATCACAAACTTGCTGTGCTTCTGCAAGGTGATGTGTGCTGTAAATAACCGTCCCTCCTTCATCACGAAGTTTCCCCACAAGTTTCCTCACAGTCCGTGCACTGGTAACATCAAGACCAGCAGTTGGCTCGTCCAATAGCAATATGTCTGGGCCGTGTGCTAATGCTCGTAATAGCGCCGTTTTCTGGCGCATACCTTTGCTGAAACCTTTCGTGTGACGTGAAAGTGCTTCTGTGATGTCGAGTAGGTTTGCGAAATGGTTTACACGGTTCCATGCAATTTCATCATCGATGCCATAAATTCGGGAATGATAACGAATATTTTCCCAGGCTGTCAATCGAGAATACAATCCTGTTGATTCAGGAACTACTCCCAATTTATTTCGCATAGAGGATACAGGTTTATCTTGGAAATTTATCGATCCTTTGCTGGGTTCCATGACGCCAGCCATTAATCTTAGCAGCGTAGTTTTTCCCGCACCGTTTCCTCCTACTAATCCAATGACCTGACCTGATTTGATTTCTAAATCAACATGTGTTAGGGCATTAACTTCTTTGAAACTTTTACCAACGCCAACAAGAGAAAGTAATGTCTCGCTCAAAATTCTCACGCCACATCTAAGTTAATCAATCTCTGATTTTTGAGCTAATTCAACAAGTACTCCGCCTGTACTCTTTGGATGAACGAATGCAATCAATGCCCCATGTGCACCATTTCTTGGTTCATTATCGATCATCTGCACTCCACTCTCCTTGAGTAGTGTAATCATATCCTTCAAATTTTCAACACGAAAGCAAACCTGTTGCACTCCTGGCCCTCTTTTGTCTAGGAATCTACCGATTGGAGTATCTGGTCCTGTAGGCTCGAGTAGTTCGATTTTCGGCATTGAAGAATCATTAGAAGAGGTGGAAAAAAAGCGAGTTACAACTCCTTGTTCCTCTACTAATTCATCTCCACCTTGCATAAGTCCAATTAGATTCCAGAAATTCGATGCCTCGTCTAGATCATCACACGCTATACCTATGTGGTCCAAATAAATCTTCATGTAATCACCTAAAATCCACTTGGCGCCATATATGTTCCAAATTCACTCTTCATTGCAGAAATAATCTCACCTAGCGTGCAGTCATTTCTCAATGCATCTATTACCAGCGGGAACAGATTTATTTCTCCTGCTGCTGCAATTCTAATCGCTTCTAATGAATTTTCAACTAAATCATTGTCTCTTGTGTTTCTGAGTTCCTCGAGTTTCTGTTTTTGCTTGTTACCCAGTTCGGGGTCAGGCTTCAATAGCGGTGGCATTTCTTCCTCTTCCAAAACTCCATGATTAATTCCGACTATTTTCCTTTCATTAGACTCGACTTGTGTCATGTGTGTCCATGCAGATTCATGGATTTCTTTTTGTTGGAAACCGGCTTCAATTGCCTTCATCGCTCCACCCATATTTTCAATTTCCAAAATCTTCTGTTTGGAACGTTGATAGATTTCATCTGTCAACATCTCTACTAAATGCGAACCACCCAATGGGTCTACTACGTTAGCAACTCCACTTTCTTCTGCAATTATTTGTTGAGTACGAAGTGCAACAGTTGCACTTTCTTCCGTGGGCAGTCCTAATGCTTCATCATAGGAATTAGTGTGTAAGCTTTGAGTGCCTCCACAAACAGCAGCCAGAGCCTGAACGGTCACTCTGGCGATGTTGTTTAGGGGTTGCTGAGCTGTTAGTGATACTCCTGCTACTTGAGTATGGAATCTCAACATGGAACTTTTTGGATTCTTGGGATTGTATCTTTCAGTTATCAAATCGTGCCAAAGTTTCCTTGCTGCGCGGAATTTACTTGCCTCTTCAAAGAAATCATTGTGGCAGTTGAAAAAGAATGACAGCCTTGGAGCGAATGTATCGATATCTAGTCCTGTTTGTATTGCTGCCTCTACATATGCTAAGGCGTTGGATATAGTGAACGCGACTTCCTGAACAGCCGTTGAACCAGCTTCTCTAATGTGGTATCCAGAAATTGATATTGTATTCCAAAGCGGAATTTCATCAGCACAATATTCGAATATATCTGTAATCAACCTCATGGATTCTTTTGGTGGAAATATGTGAGTTCCTCTGGCAATGTATTCCTTTAGAATATCATTTTGAATGGTACCACGAATTTGTTCTTGTCTTACACCGTTTTCTTCAGCCACTACTACATACATTGCGAGTAAAACCATAGCAGGAGCATTAATTGTCATCGAAGTCGAAACTTTGTCCAGTGGAATGTCTGACATTAGAATTCGCATATCATCTAGGCATGTAATCGATACTCCAACCTTGCCCACTTCGCCTTCACTCATTTCATCATCAGCATCTAATCCAAGTTGAGTAGGAAGGTCAAAAGCCACTGACAGACCCTTTTGACCCCGCTCTAGAAGCAGTTTGAATCTTTCATTAGTTTCTTCAGCGCTACTAAATCCTGCATATTGGCGCATAGTCCACAGCCTTGAACGGTACATTGAATCATGTATACCACGAGTGTAAGGGGGCTTTCCAGATTTATCTGGACCTGCAATCTTTGGAACCTCGATGCCACCGAGAGTTCGCCAGTCATCTTTACGCTGGCTCATACTACTACCTCGTCTTGAGAGTATGTCCTATAATTATTAGCAATTGTTCCTAGCAAGAATCAACAGCATCCATCGTCATTACACTGCTTTTGTTCTGGCTCATCGTGCATAACTCCACCTGGGCCGTGTGCATGACCGTGCAAAATTTCGCTTTCATCTGCAGGTCTAACTTCGACAACTTCAACATTGAAAGTTAAAGACTTACCAGCTAAAGCATGATTGAAATCTGCAGTTGCTTCCTCGGTTCCGACTTCTGTAATTCTAAACGGGCCTAGGTCGCTCATCAATGTCATGCCGACTTCAGGAGTGATGCCTCCAAACATTGTAATTGGTACTTTTTGAACTGCATCGGGATTGTGCGGCCCATATGCATCTTCAGCGGATAAAGTAAATTCGACTTTATCTCCAACTTTTGCTCCCATCAATTCTCTTTCAAAACCTGGAATCATTTTACCATGCCCTACTAGGAATGTCAGTGGGTCTCTATCTTTACTGGAGTCAAAAATTTCTCCAGAATCTGGAAGTGTACCAGTGTAATGTACTCTTGCAACTGTATTTTTTCCTATTTTCGTCATAATATCATCTCTTTGTAGTATATCTCTTTACCATTTTTCTGAACTCTTCAGCGACTTCTTCTGGAATAATCATTTCCTCTTCTTTTTGGTTTATGAACGCAATAGCATCATCAACACCTGAACGCTCTCCTTTGGCCCATATTTGGCCTAGAACATTTGATCGATGTTCCTCACTGACAGAATCATTTTCCAATAATTCGCGAGCAGCATATTTGTATTCCAAGTACTTCCTTCGGTCTAATTTCTTAGATTGAGGTTGCCTTCCACCACCGCGCTTATCAGCCGGACGTCTGCGTTTTTGCTTCCTATCACTTTTTTTGACCTCTGTTTTGATTGTCTTGAATACATTTGAAACACCTTTCTGACTTACTTCAGTCTTCGGCAATTCAATAACTACTTCTGCGACTTTGATATTTTCCTTATTGGCAGTTTCAGAAACAACATCTTCTTTGATTGAGTCGACTTCTACCTCTACCGCCTTTTTTGCATCTTGAGCCTCTTTGGCAAATTGTGCAGTAGCCGCTGATTTAGCTCTTAGATCAGCCAGACGGTCTTCTCTCTTGTCAGGCCTCTTTACTTCTGATTTTGGAGCAGGTTTTGGTTGCGGCGATGGTTGATGTTTAGGTTTGGCAGTCTCCTGCTTAGCTGGTTGAGTTTTAGATTGGTTTTCAATTTCTCTACGTTTCCTCAAAGCTTCCATTGCAGCCTTTTGTTTTGCTGCTAAATCATTTTGAGGTTTTTTAACTTCAGGAGCCTTTGGTCTAGGAGTTTGACGCTGAGTCTTTTCCTTCCTATCTCTGGCTTTTTGACTTGCGTTTGGAGCAAACGGATTAAACGGTTCATCCTTGCGCCTTCGCCGGTCCATATTGTTGCGGATTCTCCGCCTCTCATAACCCTTGGCATCCCCTCAAGGCCACGAAATAGGTGTTTGGTCCGTGCGCAATTCCTGATCTATTCCAGATTGAAGCAAAGATGTGGTGCGACCATGATTTAATTCAAGCCAACCCAGTCTTGCAATCATAGTACCGTTATCAATACAATACATTCTAGGAGGGCAATGGCTACTAGCACCGCGTTCGTCGCACATTATTGCGGACATATCACGCATTCGCTGGTTACAAGCAACACCGCCGCCAAGCAAAATTTCAGTTTTACCAGTATGTGCTAATGCCCTTTCTGCAACTTCTATGCATGCTGCAAAAGCATGCTCTTGTAGGCTCCAGCAAACTGCTTCGAATGGTTTTCCTTCACGAACCAGTTTATTGGCGGCACTCATTATTCCCGAAAATGCCAAGTCCATTCCATGAACTGCATAAGGCAATTCTAATCCTTCTAGTGACGGATTTGGATTGGTTTCCAACCATTCCTGAGCCCTTTTCTCAATTACAGGCCCTCCAGGGAATGGAATGCCATGATTCCTAGCAAACTTGTCTAGCATATTTCCGATTCCTATGTCTAAAGTTTCACCAAGTACTCGATATCGACCATCAAGACGAGCTATGACTTGTGTATTGCCACCACTGACATAGAGTAGAATTGGATCATCACATCCACATTGTTCACGCCCAATTTCTATGTGGGCAACACAGTGATTTACCCCAATGAGTGGGATCTGTAAATGAGTGGAAATTGCACGTGCAGCAGCAGCACCTGTTCTTAGGCAAGCCCCCATCCCTGGTCCCTGCGAGTATGCTATTGCACCAATGTCCGAGGGATTTAGATTGTTCTCTGCAAGAATCTTAGCGAATAGTGTAGTTGACAATTCAACATGGTGGTCAGCTGCCTCTCTGGGATGAATTCCGCCTTCGGTCGGCCTAATGGTGTCTGAAGCAGACGGCCTCGGCTTGCCGTCACCATCAACCAACCCAAATGAAAAGGTGTGGGCGGTTGATTCTATGCCGAGAGTCCACTCTCCTGCCATGTACTTCCCTGTAGGATATACTATCTAACGGTTTTACTCTGCCTAATATGATGCAGAGGTTGTTGACTAACGCTGGCCCCATCGCACACCTAGCAGGTAGTGGGCCAATTAGTGGCTACATAGACGATGAATCCTCACTAGTTTCTGAATCCGGATTAGCTATTTTGGTTGAGGACCACATTATCAAGAAAATCGGTCCAACTGAGGAGCTGTTGCCGGAATTTTCTGATTCGGAAATACTTGATTTAGAAGGTAAAGCAATCATACCTGGCTTAGTCGATTCCCACACACATTTACTATGGTCTGGCGATAGAAGCCGTGAAATTTCTTGGCGTCAAAAGGGTCTAACATATCGCGAAATAGCTGCAAAGGGTGGTGGGATTGCAGCAACTGTTCTGCCAACAAGGCAATCTAGTGATTCAGAATTAGCGCACTTAGGAATAGAAAGGATGCGTGAAGCTTTACGAAATGGTACAACACACATGGAGGCGAAATCAGGTTATGGATTGGATACAAAAACCGAATTGCGCTTACTTACAATTGCAGAATCGATTAGTGCAATACAAGGCTTACCTTCTCTAGATTTAACATGGCTCGGTGCTCATGCTGCACCACCTTCGAGTACCATTGATTCGTATTTTGAAGATATAATGTCCGAACAATTACCTGCAATTCTTGAACAGGGAATTGCACGTAGTGCCGATGTATTTTGCGAACCTGGTTGGTTCAATATTGAGCAGACTGAAGAGATAATGAAAGCAAGTAGATCTGGTGGATTAGACCTTAGATTGCACATCGATGAATTTGAAGACGGTGGCGGTGGAGAATTGGCTGCTGAACTGTCAGTTACTACAGCAGATCACGCACATTACACCAATTTTGAAGCAAGAGCAGAAATGAGTAAAGCAGGCGTAAACTGTGGTTTCCTCCCTGGAACACCTTACGCAATGGGTGCAGATTATCCACCTTTTGCACAGTGTTTGGAAAATGATTGGGCTTGGAGCATTGCATCTGATTTCAATCCAAATTGTCGTACACTTAGCATTCCATTCCTTTCATCGATACTAGTCCAGCGTAATGAAATATCNCCAATCTCTACTCTAGCAGCATGTACTAGGAATTCAGCAGAAACCACTCCTCACCCATCTGGATTGAAACATGGCCAGATCGTTGAAGGTGGAATTGCAAATCTAAACATTGTAGACGGTCCATGGTGGGAAGGATGGTGTTTACAACCAGGTCATTCTCCATTCGCAGCTACTATGCTCGAAGGAGAANTGATTTTTCATTAAATACNGTTCAATTAGTGATTAATATGAATTCAAAAAATAGTTATTGGTTGGAAACTGTAGTGTGTTCAGCACGTAAAGGAGTAGATGCCCGTTTAGAGCGCATGTTGGAAGCCCGCCAGGAAATGAGGCGTAGAACTGAAGGTTGTATTCGTGCTTGGGTTTCAAGATCTATGGACGGCCAACCTATGTTTTTACTTCAAGCGATATATGTTGACGAGGAAGCTTGGCATAGAAGTGCCAAGAGAGTTTCAGAGGAGTTGGATTCTCGNGATGGAGGGATAGAATCTTTACTTGGAGGTCCACCTTTGGTGGGTATATTCTCTCTNGACTCGAAAAATCTCGATTTGGANAGCCCCTAGTTGTCGCATAACATACATTATGCGACAAGGATTTGAACTCGGTGAGTCAAATGNCTCGCAGTACAGCGTTTATTATCGAAAATGCTAATTTTTCACAATTNACCGCTTTGAATGGGGGGGTTATAGGGGTAAAATTGAATTTTTTGAAATCTAACTAAGCATAGAGTTCATTACTAAGGAAATATACGAAGGTTTGTTCCTATGGCTGAAGTTAGTGGTTTCTGTNTGAAGTGCAAAACATACGGTCCTATCAAAGATGGTAAAATGATCCAAATGAGNAATGGTCGCACCAGGTGTGCTGGTTTCTGCTCACAACAAGGTTGTACTGGTAAGATTTCAAAAATTGTATCTTAGCTGGTTCACCGATTCGGATATATACCGCATCTATGTGGACAAACTACGAGGGCTCGTGGTCTAGGGGTTATGACGTTGCCTTGACATGGCAAAGATCGCCAGTTCAATTCTGGCCGAGCCCACCTCGCAATTATTAGCTAGCGAATTTCAGCTTTGCTGATTCTATTCTAATTGCCTTTCAGAAAGGGTTTGATAAAAAATCAATCAGATTCAATTTCTTCAGATTTTGGAATTTTAATATTCTCTTTTACAATTGAAGGCTCTTCTTCATCGATGAATGAAAAGTCAGTAGAACCACCGCTCCAATTTTTTATATTGCTTTCGTCACCTTCAAAATCTTCACTAACTATTGCAGAATCCGGATTCATTGAATAATCAGAAGGATCTAATTCCCTAAGAATTGCACGTTCTTCGGGAGATGGTGCTTCTCTTTCTTCAAGGTGAACTGCTGAATGAAAAGTTCCACATTCAGGGCACCTTGCTGTACCTTTTTGAGATATTGATCCACAAACTGGGCATGCCTCTTTTCCCATGAGAACATCTAAACCGTCAGTCATCGAATCACTCGTCGTCATCTTCGTCAAGGAACATATCTTCTTGATCTCCGGTGATTTCTTCACCGTCTTCAGTCTCTATTGTTACTGTTCCTTCATCATCATCGAATTCAATTATCTCTCCAAAGAACTCATCACCATCAATATCTAATCCAATCCAATCTCCGACGTCGATATCATCGTCTTCATCGTCATCCTCAAATTCTTCTTCATCGTCATCTTCGAATTCTTCTTCATCGTCATCCTCGAATTCTTCTTCATCGTCATCTTCGAATTCTTCTTCATCGTCAGATTCAGAATCTTCTTCAGTCTCTTCATCCTCTTCCGAATCTTCTTCTTCGTCCGATTTACCAGAAGCCTTTTTGGCCCTTACTCGTAGAGCTTTTGCATAAACTAAATGTAAATATGCAGTCGCTGCAAGACCTATTACTCCTAATATTATCATGAAGATACCGTCTCCATAGAAGCCAGCTGGCATACTTGAAGCGCTATTTTCTCCGCTGAATGGAGTGAGAGAATTCTCACATTTGTTGGCATCGATGGCGGGATCACATGGATAAGTTTCTCCCACAGCAACAGTTCCTTGACATGGATCTATCATTTCATCAAGGGCATCTGATTCACAAAGATTCCAGTTGGCTTCTCTTATGTCTCCACCCCATTGGTCGACACCGCCTTCGTATACGACGGTACCTCCTGATCCATCAACAAGAAGACCCATGCCGTTTACTACCCACAATCCAATAAATGTGACCATCAAGAAATATGCTATTGGATAGAGTATGTCATTTGCTTTTTTACCCATCAAGAACTTTTGAACCGGAGATGGGAATGTTTTGACTCTTGGAATATTTCCTGGCTGAATTCCTATACGTAGATCATCTAATGCCTTCAGTAATTCATTAGGGTCAATTCTTTTGTTACCATCTTTATCAAGGTAATTTAGGATTGAAGTTACTTCTTTTGGTGATAATTTCTCACCAGCGATTTTTTGAATCCCTTTCTGAAGTTCAGGGGCATCTATCATGCCGTCATCACTTGAATCCATTTCTCCAAATGCTTCTCCAGCAGTCATTCCTGCCCCCGCTATCGCAAGCGCTAGGTTCTCAAACGCCATGACAATAATCTGTTGGTCGACAACTTCCTCTTCTTCTTGAAGCTCCTCCTCAACTTCTTCCTCATTATCACTAGATTCAATATCTCCATCAGATTCTGATTCTTCCTCAGTATCATGAGTTTCTTCTTCAACCTCTTCTGAGTCTTCGTCTTCGGATAGTTCTTCGAGAAGATTTGATTCAGAATCTTCGTCCATCTCTTCTTCGATTTCCTCGGATTCTGAAGTTATTTCTTCATCATTTACTTCGTCGATGTAAGATTCCATATCTTCATTTGAATCTCCTTCAATATCATCAGATGTTGTTTCATCAGATTCGACATCTGATGAGGCATCCTCAATTTCTTCCTCACTTTCGTCTAGTACCTCGGATTCAACAAGTTCTGGTGATTGTTCAATCTGTTCCTCTTCTTCATCCAAATCCACTTCCTCTATGTAAGAGTCAATATCTTCTGTAGAATCCTCTTCGCCCTCATCAGATACTGTCTCTTCCGATGGAGTAACCTCTTTACTGTCTTCGTCGGCAATGTAGGAATCAACTTCTTCGCTAGAATCGTCTTCGATTTCTTCCTCGATTTCACTTAGCATTTCGGATTCGACAAGGGTTGGAGTTTGTTCGTCATCTACCGTTTCCTCGACTTGAGCAACTTCTTCAACTAAATCGGCTTTGACTTCTACGGTTTCTTCGTGCGCTAATTCTTCATTAGCTGTGGCATCTGAAAATCCAACCTCTTCCACCGATACAGGTTGCTCTATTTCTAAAGTTTCATCCATGGCTGGAGTTACAGTATCGCTTTTAGATGGACCTAGATCAACGAAAAATGCACCACAATCGCCACAAGATTCACTATCCACTGGGATGATGGAACCACATTGCCCACACACACCTAAAGCATCGTCGCTTATTCCGCTAAAACCTGCTCCACATTCAGGACAGGATTCGCTATCGAGGGGAACGATTGCATTACAAGCACCACATTGTGCCATTGGGATATCTTGATTTTCTTCATCAGACATTGTTGCCACTAAGGTTTCCGAGTTGTTTTAATGATATAATGGTTCATGGACTTGAAGTTGTACGGATAGTTAGTTGGGGGACTTTGAATGGACTCGGCATCTGATTTGGAATTTGGCAAAACTTTCACTCTTCATCATAAATCACAAGACATTTTGTATGCCTATGTAGATCAAATATCGATGAAGGAAGAGGGTCATATTTTGTTACTTTCACGTTTACCACAACGTAGGTTATTGGAACATATAGATTTGGACAAGGTCGAGAGTTACTGGATTACAACACAGGAGGTCACGGGTTCAATTCAACCATCACTGGAACAAATAGAGGATTTATTGAACAGTAGAATAGAAAATCACACTGGAATAGCGGTTATTGAAGGTATTGAATGGCTAATCTCCTTATTTGGATTTTCTAAAGTTCTCAATATGGTCATGAATCTAAAGGATTCTTTACACAGAAAACCTTGGTCAGTACTTTTTGTTGTTTCAGAGGATGTTTTTAATGAAATCGAATTTTCTCAATGGCACCGTGAATCTCCTAAATGGGATATTCCAAAATATGATGTCAAAGATGAAGAACTGGCAAAAATCGACATTGAGGAAACGCCATTCGAGCCTGATGAAATCAATCAAAACGATGAACAAAAAACTGGATTATCATTCCTTGTCCGCATACCACGAGAAGGCTATACAAAGGAAATTGCTCGAAGGCGTATTTTACAGTGGAGAAGAATGGGGTTAGATGTTTCAGCAGCTGAACCAGCCCTTTTCCAAACTTCTGATGAGGTTGGTTACGAAATTTACAAATCAGTAGAAGATAAAGTTAGAATAGCAATTGAATTAGATAATCGGTTGGATATTTTGGAAGAACGTGGATGGCGTTCTGAAGTTACGAAGATGAGGTTTAGAGTAAGGCAACTGACTGGCTTTACTGAGGTTGAAAACCGAATAAACGAACTCATCTAGGAAGTCTTCCGCACTCCGCTTCTATCCTTGCAAGCCAGCCACCATTTGTCAGTTCTTTAGCAATCAACTGTATTTCATCGGAAGTCGCTCGATCTTCCGTAAGGGGTTTGCTAATTTTCCTAACCAAAGAGTATAACGATTTTACATGATTTGCTGGTACATTAACTCTATACTCTAAGGCTTCACAAGCAATCAATAATTCACATGCTAAAACTTGAGATAGGTGTTTGCATGTTTCAACTAGATTCCAACAGGCAGTAGATCCCATTGATACATGATCTTCTTGCCCTCCAGAAGTTGGTGTGGAAAATGCGGAACGAGGGGATGCTCTTGCATGCATTTCTGCTAAAGCAGCGGCTGCAACATAATGGACAATCATCATTCCCGATTCTAATCCAGAATTTCGTGCCAAAAATGCAGGCAAATCACTTCTAGAGGGGTCAATAATTTGGTCAATCCTTCTCTCAGAAATATGAGCAAGTTCAAACAGTGCATGAGACATATTATCTGCACATAGCGCTAAAATTTCACCATGGAAATTACCCTGTGATACAACTTCATCTTTACCTGGGTTTGATGGATTTGGGAAAATTAAGGGATTATCTGTCGCACTATTAATTTCAATATCTAAGGTGTTTGACATCTTTCTGTAACTCTCCAAAACAGCACCG
>PAJN01000041.1 GCA_002710205.1 Methanobacteriota archaeon
CATCATGTTGTACGCGTTAAACAGGTGAACTGTAATGGCTAATGAACAAGAATTGGGAGACGACTTCTCCTACATGCTTCGTATGGCAGATACCGATATTGACGGTTTGAGGCCACTAAGGACTGCGCTTACTGCTGTTCGTGGTGTCGGAGACCGCACAGCTGCAAATATTTGCAGAATTACAGGTTTCGACCCTAGCATGAAGGCTGGACACCTTGATGCCGCTCAGCAGGACACTCTGCGTGAAGCGATTGAGAACTACGCTCAAAATGTCCCACTATGGATGCTGAACAGACAGCGTGACCTAGTATCTGGAGACGAACTTCACCTTTCCGGACAAGATCTCAAACTCACTCACGAAGACGACATTTCTCGTCTACGTTCAATCAAGTGTTACCGTGGAGTACGCCATGCTGGCGGCCACAAGGTACGCGGACAGCGTGGCCGTTCCAACGGTCGTTTTGGACTGACTCTTGGAGTACAGCGAAAGAAGTGATAGGGGGAATAAGAAGTGGGACATCCAAAATTTGCTCGACCTAAGTATGACACTCCTCCGCATCCTTGGAAGGCTGACAGAATCGAAGAAGAACACGCAATCAAGGCGAATCACGGTCTGAAGAACATGACCGAGATTTGGAAATCAAAGTCTGCTCTACGTCGTATTCGTGGCCAAGCAATGAAGTTGATTGGACGTGTTGACACTTCTGAAGGACACTATGCTCGTGAAAAGGATGCACTACTAGATTCTCTAAACCGCAAGGGATTAATCGCTAGCGATGCAATTCTTGACGACATCTTGTCTCTAAGCGCTGAAGATATTCTCAACCGCCGTCTACAGGCTCAAGTTTACTACAAGGGTCTAGCATGCTCCATGAAGCAAGCACGACAATTAGTTACTCATGGCCAGATTTGCATTGGCGACCAGAAGGTTACAATCCCTTCCTATCCAGTCACTAGAGACGAAGAGGAATTGATTCGTTACCACCCACGCTCCAAGCTAAACGACGAAAACCACGTCATTCGTCAAACAATCTTGGGAGTTCGTGAGTCTGCCGAATACGCAGAAGAAGAAGTAGATCCGGAATTTTCCCAATCTGAAGCATCAGATGTAAATGAATCAGCAGATGATGCTCCTAAGGCAGAAGACACAGTTGCAGGAGGCGGTGAATGATGCGCAAGGCAATCATCAACATCTTTTCTAGCTACAACAATGTTCTGTTGACAGCAACCGATTTGACAGGTGCTGAAACCATTGCAACATGCTCTGGTGGACAAGTTGTCAAGTCTTCCAAAGACTCCGGTGGACAGTTCGCTGCAACCCGTGCAGCCGAAAGAATGGCTGACCAACTAAAGGAGAAAGAATTCACCCAGGTTATCGTCAAGTACCGTGGCCCTGGTGGAAATAAGTCAAACAATACTGGTCCTGGGGCACAGGCAGCAATCCGTGCTCTAACTCGTGCTGGAGTAACAGTTACTCGAATCGAAGACGTAACTCCGATTGCGCATGATGGTACAAAGAAGAAGGGTGGCCGTCGTGGCCGCCGTGTCTGATTATTTGAGGTGTTGAAAATGAAGGCGCAAGTAGTAGATGGTTGGCCAAAGAACAACAGAATTAGAATTATTCTTTCTGAAACAAATGCAGCTCAGGTGAATAGCCTTCGCCGTGCAATTCTTGCAGATGTTCCAAAGATGGCAATCACCAAGGTTCGTTTCGAGCAGGGTGTAACCCAAGACAACCAAGGAGAAGTAATCGAATCAGTCAATGTATTGCCAGATGAAGTTTTAGCACATCGTCTTGCAATGGTTCCAGTACCGACATTCCTTGAAGAATTTGTATTCCCTGAAGATGATCCTAACAACGAGAATCTTCCAGAAGACCAGTGGGGTTCACCTCTGTCTCAAATCATCTACCATCTTTCAATCAGAGGACCTAACTCTGATTCTGATGAAGAATTCAAGACAGTTTATGCTGGCGACCTGAATGTACTTGGAGAAACCAAGTTGCAAATCAAGGATGAGCACAAGCGTATCCCACTAACGATTCTTTCCAAGGGCCAATATCTAGAGTTGTACGCTTACGCTACTCTAGGCCGTGGAAGAGACCACGCAAAATGGTGCCCTGCAGCAGCTGTAACTTTCCAGCCAAGACAGAAAGCGACACTTGCAAAGCCAAAGAAAGCCAATGTTTTGTTCGATCTAAACCTAACTTCAAAGTCTGGACGTGCAATCAATTCCAAGATGTTCACGAACAAGGAATGCACAGATGTTGACGCAGTTCTTGACTTGGAGAGAGCACTTCACCAAGTCGGATATGGAACCGGCCGTGACGAAGCATTCGATAATGCGATTGTCATGGAAGATATCGACGGCGAATACGTATTCTCATTCGAATCCGACGGTTCACTTCCTGCTGAAGAAATCTTCAACAAGGCTTGTGCTGAACTAGTCTCCCGATTCGAGAAGATTACCAGCGAAGTCGATGCAGCACTTGCCTGAATCGATTACTAGTTTTGCCGTAATGGCGAATTATCATGACCTATATCGTGTAGCGTAAGCATGATGAGTGAAGTCACCGTTCAGGTTGGAGGTCACGTGACCCTCCTATTTTCGGTTCACTCCAAATCTTTACTTGCTAGAAATCAAGGCTCCAAAGGAGCAGGCCTTTGTCTTGAAGATGGTGTTGAAACAACAGTCAAGGCTCTCTCCAAAGGGCCTGATAAGATTACGGTAACCTCAATGGACGGAAAGCCATTCGAAGAAGGAGAACAATTGCATCTTGAGATTCTGAATTCATTTAGAGAGGTATTCAAGATTGAATCTCCAGTAAGTATCGATGTCCAATTAGAACTTCCTGTTTCACAGGGTTTTGGAATGTCTGCTGCAGGGTTACTAGCGACTAGCCTTGCTCTTGGTGAATTGTTTGATAGTGGTGACGAGGGCCAACTTGCTCGTCTTGCTCACAGAATGGAAAGGAAATTTTCAGGCGGGCTAGGAGATATACTTGGCTTATGGGCAGGAGGATGTGAATTACGAGTGCGCCCAGGAAGTCCTCCTTCTCCTGGTAAAGCATACGGCTTTGATGTCGGATGTCCTGCGATTTTAGTTTGGGATCCAGAAGGTGAAACGCACACATCAAAGTATATTGACGATCCGAAATGGAAGAAGAAGATTACAACTGCTGGTGATGCAGCAGTCACCCGATTAACGAAATTCGAGTGGGATCTTAGCGTTTGGAATAATCTACTTGAGGAGGCAGACCGGTTTGCATTGGAATCAGGGTTATTGGAAGAAAGTGCTAGGGCCAACTTGTTCAGTACAGTATTGGAGCATTCGGATGAAACAATGAGTTGCCACCTGTGCATGCTTGGAACTTCATTGATTGTAGTGCCTAAGGATTTGCAATCAGAATTCGACACCAGCTTATTGGCGCAAAGGCTTCGCTCTCTCGGCTTAGGAGTGAGAGAGACTATTCTTCAGTAATCTGATTTAATGGTCCTAAATCTAGTGGTCCACAGTCTAACAAGACTGTACCGGGTATGTGCACATTATCACAGAAACCATGCCTGAAAACCAGAGCACCTTGTCCCCAAGTGTCAACATAACGTCCTGCCTGTTTGACAATTTTTTTCCTTTGGAAATTTACATCAGCGCCATAGAAATGCTTTGCATCTATCCATGCAACAGGTTCGCCATTAATTTCTACATGATCTAAGAATAGCAAATCAGGAGTGTTAACAGGCCTTCCATGTTCTTTCATCTGCTCTTTGACCATGTCACCTTGTCTTCTCACCCTCACACCCTGTTCTTCAAACCAATCAGCGAGGATATCTTCGAATAAGTCAGCTCTAGAATGGGTTTCAGATTGATCTACATTGCTTACTCTGTCAGCGGCTTCTGCAGATTTGAATTCATTCCTTTCTCTTTCTTTGAATTTAGAAGGTGAGCGCAACGTTTCCTTGATTCTCGATTTCGACCAACCCATCTCTTTGAGTACAACGCGGAATACATTCATTGGAGGAAAATCGAATTTTTTAGATAGTTCAACAATGCTCATACCTTCTCGATATAGCCTTGTAATCGCCTTTCCTCTGGATTGTAATTGTCCGTGTGAATATACTGTTTTTTGTTGTAATAATGCACTTCGCAGAGACAAAGCTTGATCCAGTGTCATGTCTAAGTCGTCGACCATCTCTCCGATTTCAGCGACCCTGTCGTCCGGAAGCCATCCAAACTCGCCTCTACGAACTACCTTGGACGCTAGCACGGATTCTGTCTTTAGAGATACAGGATTATTCTCCCATTCAAATGAAAAATACCCAGGCTCTTCAAAATCCTCTGGTATCCCAATGGGCAGAGGAGATTGTGCAAACCTTTCATTTGCTGCTTTTTTCGCAGCATTATCGTATTCTGCATGCCTTTCAATAAGTAAATTCTTAGCAGTTCCACCGTGCTGTTTTGGCTTTTTATTCCTCTTGCCTTGGCGGCTTTTTTTCCTAGAACCGCCTTCCGCCATGTGCTCTGCTGGAAGTCCTCGTTCAATAGATAAACCGGTCATTCTATGCTTGACAAATCTGAGATAAATTGCTCTGCTTGCTTTTTCATAAACGAATTGATTTGCTTAGAAAACATTGACAGAATAATCGAAACTTCACAACTAGCGTGTACTTCAATCCCACCATCGTCTTGGTAGAGGAATGTAATCGAAATTTGCAAATTCTTCAACCCTTTAGCTATAGGGCGCTCGTTTCTACTTTGACCTTCTCCTAACAACTCTATTTCGCAGAAATCCTCTCCTTCGCGAATAGATTTGACCAACCATTTGGTTTCGATTAGACTGCCTTTGACAACTTGGAAAATCGCCAGATGGTCGCCTTCGTCAATCGCTTCAGGTTTAGTTGCTAACATACTTTTAGCACTACTATTCCAGTCTGGCCATTTGCTAGGGTTTCTAAATGCTGCCAACCCTTTTTTGACTTGTTCAGGAGCCATCTGCTCTCTTGTGGTGTGAGAGAAAACTTTGCCCATGCATGCTCCAAGTTGTGATGCAGCATTGATGTTGTGGACAATTATGCCATCAATTCAAGTGAGAGATGTAGATGGGAGGATATGCGACGACTGTTGGCGCTAACCGTTGTTTTGGTGATGGTACTTCCACTTATATCGGTGGCAGACGAAACTCAGGGCCCCTTGGGATGGGCTGTTTCCGCCGGCGGATTTGAAGATGAAACTCTCGCTGGGCATGTGGTTTTAGATGACGGGAGCATTGTCGTTGCGGGTTCTTTTACATCAGCCGCTTTATTTGATGAAATTGGCGTGGGGGCTGAAGGAATGTCTGGCGATACAGACATGTTTGTTGCAGTAATGAATACAACAGGTAACTGGACTTCAGCGTTCAGTTATGGTAGCGCAGGTGCAGATGGTATTGATGCAATAGCCCTTCACACATCTGGAGACTTGATTTTAGTGGGGCATTTCTGCCTTGGAACAGCAGGCGAAGCCTGTGAAATGAACATGTCTTCATTCACTCTCAACAAGAGTCAAGACAATCAAGAGGGAGATGCATTCATCGGCCGGTTTGCTTTATCTGGAAATGCGCTAACTCCTATCTGGGTTAGAACGATTTCAAATCAAGATGATCTTACAGGCTTCGATGTAGAAGTGGGGCCCAACGGCGGGATATCAGTAGGGATTTTCCACAAGGGATTCTTATCCGTCGGAAGTGAATTTTTGCCTGGAGCCGAAGGAACTAGCCTTGCTTTACTTCATTATGATGAAAACGGCCAGCTTTTGTGGATTAATGGGATCTCTAGCCAAAATGGGATTGAGGCCTTCGGAGGCATGTGTTATTCCTCGGATGGTTTCCTTCATGTTGCTGGAACGTTCCTTGGCTCAGTCATGTTCGTCGAGCGAACAGATTCTCAAGGCGAAGCGGATATTTTCGTGGCACAATTGGACGGCAATGGTAATTTCACATGGACCTCATTCGCAGGAGGTTCAGGTGAAGAATGGGCTAATGATTGCGCAGTGGATAGCACAGGAACAGTTCACGTCGTAGGCCAATTAGAAGGAACTGCAACCTTTGGCTTCATCAACGTCACATCAAATGGTTGGAGAGATATGTTCCACGCAACTATTACTTCAAATGGAATTTGGAATAATGTGAACAATGCTGGCGGTGGAGGTTGGGAGCTTATTGAAACTCTAATCATTGATTCCAAGGATAATGTCTTGGTTACTGGAACATATACCTCGAGCTTTACTCTAGGTGTAGATCAACTAACTGACAAGGATTCAAATGGTGAGAAGAGAGATGTGTTTGTTGCACAAATTAACCCTTCTAATGAATGGGTCTGGGCTGTATCAGCTGGAGGTTCAGGAGATGATGTTGCCCGCTCACTTCAATTCGATCCTGATGAATCACCAATTATTGGGATGATGATTCAAAACACTGCTACAATGGGCAATTTCAGTCTTTCATCATCAGGATACAGCGATGTAGCATTTTGGAATTATGCTAGAGATCACGATTCAGATGGTCTAACCGATGGATCAGATAACTGCCCAAGAGTTGCCAACCCCGACCAAACAGATACTGATGGTGATTTGTATGGCGATGCATGTGATGACGATGATGATGGAGATTCAATCGGAGATGATTGGGACGATTGCTCACCTGGGGAGACTGGATGGACGTCATCTCCAAGCACAGATCATGACAGTGATGGTTGCAGGGATGCATCAGAAGACTTAGATGATGACGAGGACGGAATTTTCGACCATTACGATCAATGCCCTGAAGGCTCGGTAGGATGGATATCTACAATCGAGAATGATGAGAATCAAGACGGGTGCGAAGATGTTGATACCGATGGCGACGGATATGTTGACCAGTTAGACAAGTGCCCTCAGATTTACGATGACCAAGCGGATTTGGATGGTGATGGAATTGGAGATGCTTGTGAAGACGATACCGATGGCGATGGTATATCCGATCAATTCGATGAGTGCCCATATGATTCATTTGAATGGGTTAGCGAGCACGATATCGACCATGACCAAGATGGTTGTAGGGATGAGGACAGAGATGCAGACGATGACGGAGATAACGTATTGGATTTGTCAGACGATTGTCCACGCGGTGAAATAAATTGGAATGCAACATTCGACCATGATGGCGATGGTTGTCACGACGATTTTGAAGATTCAGATGACGATTCGGATGGAATCGCAGATTCAGTAGATTCCTGTCCACGCGGATATGTTGGACAATCGGGAGTTGGAATGGATCTAGACCAAGATGGATGTGTGGATACAACCGAGGACGATGATGATGACAACGACGGTGTTTCTGATTCAGAGGATGAATGTCGATATACTCCAGCAGGTATGGATGTGGACTCTGAGGGTTGTTCAGGCGTTCAGTTAGATGATGACGGAGATGGTGTTCACAATCTAAACGACCTCTGCCCTTCAACTCCAATTGGAGAGGTTGTGTCCTCTACAGGATGTACCGTGGAAACCAAAGAAGAAGCAAAGTCCAGTACCGAAGAAGAAGAATCCTTCTCACTGATTACAGTTCTATTCATAATTGCAGGAATTTTAGTTGCGGTTGCAGCTTATGTCACCTTCAAACCACAACCGCCATTGCCGCCTAAGCAGGTGCCAAAAGTTGGAACAGGAGCAAACTCAACTGTAGACGATGGAGGGAGCCAAGGGGATAGCGGAACTACTTCTGCCCACATCGGCGACGCCAGCCTCGATGTCGATGCTAGTGAGTCCGAGGTCACTGCAGATGAAGTCTGAAGCAGCAGTTAGAATTGCAGCTTCATCCAATGCGCCATTGATCATCTGCTTTTCTTCATCCGACCACTTGAAGATTTGAGGTAGCATTCTCTTGCCCCAGAATCCCATTATTTCACCTCGCATTTCGTCCTTAACAAATGGTAATCCGGACAAAACACCGGAGAAAGTTTTGACATTTTCACCAGAGTTGATGTGACTAATCGCTGCTTGTGCGAGCTCTCTCTTCCAAGGCCTTGAGATGTGAACTGTAGCGTGGCTAGGATCGCTACCGATGTGTTTTACAGCGATCTTTGCAACCTTTCTTGCTTGCTCTAGGAATGTGCGAAGATAAGATTCAGCCTCTAATGCTGCCAATTCTTCTTTGCTCAATTCATCTGGCAATTCGAAGACTCTACCAGCCATCAAATCGCTATTGCCTTGCATCTTCCACCAATCCTCGGCCAAATGAGGGGTTGCAATCGAAATCATATGTGTCCAAACATTGAGTATTTCCTTTCCAATATCCAGATTTCCGCCACCTCGTCGACGATACCAATTGATGTCTTTGACCAAATCAAAGTGACTTGCATCTACTGCTCCACGCAGGTCATAATTGCCCATAGCATCCTGCCATTGTAGGCATCTTTGTTTCAGTCGAGCCTGCATCCACAAATCGATTTCACTAGCACTACCATTCCATTCCAAGATACTGGAAGGCATTCCATACAACTGAACCATCTGTCGGTAATTCGCCTCAAGTGCCGTATCTGACCAATCCATTCCAGCAGTAGGATTTGCTGCAAATAAGATGAACAATCGCACTGTATCTGCTCCATATTTTTCAATCATTTCTTCGGGTGAAACAGTATTTCCTAGACTCTTGCTCATCTTTGCACTTCGCTCACCTAGAGGTGAATCACAGTGTGGGCATGTTTGACCTGTATGTTCTACGTGCAATGTAATCGCGCATGAATTACACCACGGTGCAGATTTGTTTACCATTCCCTGGCATAGCAGTTCATTGAATGGCTCATCGACGTTATGTAGGCCAATATCACGTAGTGCTTTGGTCCAAAATCTAGCATAGATCAAGTGCATTTGAGCGTGTTCAATTCCACCACAGTAGAAATCCACATTCATCCAGTGGTTAGCAACATCAGAGTTGAAGCAATTGTCTGTTTGCATCGAATCAGTGTATCTAAGGAAATACCAAGAAGAATCTACGAATGTATCCATTGTGTCGGTTTCCCTTTTTGCAGGCTTACCACATTTAGGGCAATCAACGTTGCAGAATGATTCACTTGTTTCAAGAGGGTTTCCTTTCCCATCAAAGATTACATCTCTAGGTAGTTCCACAGGCAGCTGGTCTTCCGGAACAGGCACTGCTCCACAAGAACCACAATGAATAATCGGAATTGGAGTGCCCCAATATCTCTGTCTGCTAATTAGCCATGGCCTAATTTTCCAATTTATTGTGCCATTTCCAGCGCCTATGTTTTCCAGCGCTTCACAGACTGCAGATTTTGCTTCTGCACCATACAGGCCGTCGAATCCATCTATGCCCGAATTCACCATCCATCCTAAATCACATTCAGCAGCCTCTAATTCAGCATCAGCCGTATCATTTTCTGACATTACCAAAACACGTTTTATTGGAATGCCATACTTCTTAGCGAAATCAAAGTCTCTTTCATCATGACCAGGAACAGCCATTACTGCACCGGTTCCATATGATGCGATAACGAAATTACCTACCCAAATAGGCACCCTTTCACCAGTTAGTGGGTGAATAGCAAACGCTCCAGTAGGAACTCCCTTTTTCTTACCCATATTTTTGATTCTGTCAAATTCGCTCATTGCGATTATTTCATCATGAAGAATTTTCCATTCGTCTTCGTATTGAGTGCCAGATACTAATTTTTCAGCCAATTCATGTTCAGGCGCTAAGGTCACGAATGTTACGCCAAACAGCGTATCTGGTCTAGTTGTAAACACGCGAATATGCTCGTCCATGCCTTCAACTGCAAATTCGATTTCAGCCCCTTCAGATCTGCCAATCCAGTCTTGCTGCAACGCTTTGACATTTTCAGGGAACTCGATTGTCTCAAGACCGTCTAGTAACTCTTGAGCATATTTTGTAATGTTGAGGAACCACTGACTCATTTCTTTTTGGTTAACAGGGCCATTACACCTCCAACACCTTCCAGCCTTGACTTGCTCATTTGCTAGAACCGTGTTGCATGATTCACACCAGTTCACGGGTGCGAATTCTTGGTATGCGAGACCTCTCTCCAAGAATTTTAGGAAAAACCACTGATTCCATCGATAGTATTGCGGGTCGTGACTCTTGACTAAACGTCTCCAGTCATATGAGAATCCCATGCGCTTGATTTGTTCAGTAATCGATGCCATGTTTCTTTCAGTAATGTCATGGGGGTGCCCTCCTTCGGCGATAGCTGCATTTTCAGCAGGCATTCCGAATGAATCGAACCCCATAGGATATAGAACATCGAACCCCATCAGTCGCTTATATCGGGCCACTGCGTCTCCAATGGAGTAATTTCTAACGTGCCCCATATGCATTTTTCCTGAGGGATAAGGATACATTTCAAGGCAATAGAATACAGGATTGTCCTTATTGTATTCCACATTGAAAATACCAGAATCTTCCCAGGCCTTCTGCCAGGATTGTTCTGTATTTCGTGGAATGTAATCCGACATTAAAACACCTCTTCGCCCCTACGGGGCGAGTAGTCGACATGTGTAATGGCCTTGAAACCATCTACAGAATCACAGTTCAGTAGTCTCAAGTAAGAACCCTGCTTCTCTAGTCAAGCAGTATCTGTTTCGCACGCCACTCTTCTTTTTCTCAACCAGTCCAAACTTCTGAAGGGTTCTAAGATGGTGACTAACCAGTTGTTGAGACCTTTCTAGTCTGTGTGCTAATTCTGCTTGAGTTGGGAATTTGTTCATTTGCCCATCATCATCTAATAAGCTTAGAATCTTTCCTTGCAAACTGTTTGGATCAGGGGATAGAGGAGGCAATGGCAAATCTTCTTCCAGAATACCTGGGTGAAGGTTTGATGTGAATGGATAGAACCTAACCAAACGACCATCCGCTCTTCTCCAAATTCTGTCTTCATCTTCGAGAATCTTCAGGTGGTGAGTAATCTGTCCATTAGACATTTCTAGAGCAGCCATTAAAGCACGGAAATGACAACCAGGGTTAGCGGTTAGGTAGCCCATTAGACGCCCTCTTTGGTAACGGCCGTCACTCGTCTCGCTAGTTCGTCCAACCAATCCGAGTAGCCAAAGTCCGGCACTAGTAGCAGGGATTCTCCAAGATTCATTTGTTGCAATCAATGCAACAAGGATTGAGAGAATTCCACTGCTTGCAACAACGACACCTACTGTCACAACGACAGGACTGACTTCATCACTATCGCTCTCAATAGGACTTATCTCAACAACTTCAGAATCTTCTTCAACTGTTTCAGAGATAACTTGCTGCGAGTACACTTCTTCAACGGTGAATGAAATAGCAGCGAAATCAGAACACTCTGGAGCAGCTTCTGTTTCGTACACGAGATACTCTCCAGTTGCTCCACGTTCAGGCGACCATGAAACAAGTCCTTGAGCGCCTGCTAGAGTTAGAATTCCTTCATCAGGAGAATTGAGTAGCCAGCACGTACCTAACTCATTCGATGTTGTACTCCATGTTCCAGAGATTATCCGAGAGACTACTTCCTCAGTATCTTCAGTAATTTCTTCCTCATTTACTTCTTCGGAGATTATCGGCCAGTTGAATGTGACCGATGAACGAACTTGTGGATAGCTGGTTGTTTCAAAGAATAGAGTGTATTCTCCATCATCCATATCTTCCATTTCAAATTCAATAGAATCCAACTCAAGTTCTGATGCTCTCAAAGACACCTGCTCAAGATTATTACACTGTGAAAGTTGCATATCAATTTCTTCTACAGCATTGAACAAGGTTGTCTCTAAGCCACAAATTGCGAACCATGAGATCTCAAAGTCATCTCCTAAGACGCTTGGAACGATCGTTAGCTTATCCTCGCCACTAACTTCTGCATCGATATTCAAAGAATCATCTTCGCAGTATGTGTCACGCTCTCTGGTTAATGTGATAGACTCAGTTGCAAACAAATCGTGTTCAGGAATTTCCATTACTACCAGTAAATCCCCGGGAGGAATATGGCAGCCAAACATGTCCATGAATGTCCATTCTGTCTGTGAGAAGGATCTAGAAGAATCTGGCTGTAATTGGTACTCGACTTCAATTTCAGAACACTCTTTCAATGAACGAGAATCCATTACAACATTGCCTGCCATATCTACGACCCAAATTTCACCACGACAAGAATTAGTAAAGTCAAGTGCAACATCATCTAATCCGTTGTTGGATATTGATATGTCCGGGCTGAATGATTCCATTTCTCCGAATTCGCTATCTCCTTCTAGAACTAATTCCAGGGAAACTGATTCCAAATTACCAGAATTAATTCCTTGATCAGAATCAGATACGGCATCTAGCGTTAGAGTTTGGGAAAGTATACTATCGCCAATTGAGATGGCAAACTCGTTCAATCCAGAATCTAGCATGACTGAGATTTGAGCGACAGTAACAATTTGATTTGCAAGTAAGTTACTAGGCCCACACTCACCGAATAACTCTGAATTGATGATTAATCTGCATTCTCCCAAATCTAGCGTAATATCTTCATTCAAAGAATTGTGGAGTCTAACCGAAATGATACTCGGCTCTGCTTCAGAGTGTACTCCTTCTCTGGCAGTAGAGATAACACTCATTTCTAGCCCTTCAGGTATATCGACAGTTGATTGAACATGAACATTGACCGAGGATGAAAGTTCTTCACCGGCAATAAAATACTCGACAATGTAGTCGCCAGATGGTACAATTTCGCCATCGGAATTAGTTAGATCCCAAGTTAGTAAATCGAAATTAGTGGTAGAGAAAGCGTCAATATCCATTCCTCTGCTTTGGTCAAGGCAAGCATTAGTTCCATCATAAACTAGAGTTGCTTGACTCCAAACCCTGAGAACCTCATTGCAAGAAGGGTCGACTAAAATGCTGGTTGAATCCCCATCATTCGAAAGTATAGCAGAGATTTCAACAACGTCGCTAGTGCCGTACCATCCCTTGTCAGGAGCATTGACAATCGATGCATCTAGGCTGAGATTTTCGTTATCAGCAAATGCGCTAGGGGCCATTATTGCCAGCAGCCCGGCAAGAACTACAGCTAGCATTCGCTCTCTGCCCATGGTAAACCATGGGCGTCATCCCTTAGAAGTGATGCGGTTCATGCCATTGGTGAGCGAAGATGGCAGAATGCATTCTTGAGACCGAAAAAATGCTGGTTTTACAGGCACAGTTGGGCGATTGGGATAATCTAAACCATCTCTTAGTTTGTAAGAAAACCAAGAAAGCGGTAATCATCGATCCGTTCTTTGCAGATTTGTGGTCAAATATCTGTAAAGAAAACGGTTGGGATTTGGAGCAAGTGTGGCTTACTCACTCTCACTGGGATCACGCGAAGGGCGTTGAAGGCCTTCAAGAAAAACAGGTTTGGGTTCATGAGTACGAGGCATTACGTGGATGGGATGGGCCTTCAAACAATGAATGGAATAACCAGGCAAATTCATTTGTCACTCAAAAAATTGGGGAATTGGAGTTAGAAGCGCATTGTACTCCGGGACATACTCCGGGACATATGACCTTCATTGGAGAAGGAGTTGTAATTAGCGGAGATTGTATGTTCTTGGGTCGTTGTGGAAGGACTGATTTATTTGGAGGGGATGTTGATGCACAACGAAGATCATTATTCCATTTGCGAGAGCAGTTGAACGATTTACCAAATGATTGGTTGGTACTTCCAGGGCACCAGTATCAATTGTCAGACGGCACTAATCCTACATTCATTACAGTAGAACAATTGCTCAACGATAACGAAGCTCTCGCAGCACTTGACGATGACGAGGCATGGGGCAATCTTGATTTCCTAGCATTCGACGATAGCCTTGCAGAAAAAGCGCGCAGAGATAAGTCAAGAGCCCAACAGGGATGATCACATATCATCCAAACTAAACATCGTAGGCACTGCTTCTTGCTGTGCTTGTTGTTGTTGCATCTGATGCTGTTGCCATTGAGGGATTTCTGCAGGAGGCTCCCAACCCAGCTCCATTGCCTTGGCAGTATCTCCCTGTGCGACGTAATAATCAATCCACTCAAGTCTTCTTGCATCTTCTTCTTGGAACATTGCGGAGACTTTCATTTCTTCAGCACGGCTGTATGCGGCCTTTCTTCTTCCAGCTTGCTTTGCAATCATTGCAACGGATATAACTGCTAGAAGGAATACGAGTAAGCCAATCAATACGAGAATTTCACTATCCAAGGCCAATCCCTCATCTTCACTACCTGCAACATAATCTGCATCATACTTGTTAGGGATCCCATCATCATCATGGTCATCGAAAGATGCACACTGGACTTGACCTCTTACGCCAGAGTTGATGTTTGAATCGTAAGGACATGGGTCTGTCTGGTCAGACACTCCATCTTCGTCAGTGTCTATGCATCCAAAGTAATCAATGTATGATTCACCATATACCACATTACACTCATCAGGTTGCCAAGAACCTAATTTCTGGTTATCTCCATATCCGTCGCCATCACTGTCGGCCCACTGAGATACACGAACAGGGAACGCGTCTGGCAGCCTTCCTGTGCTGTTATCGCCCCATCCATCGCCATCGGTATCAGACCATTGGCTTGGGTCTAGAGGGAATGCGTCTCCCCATTGGTCTCTAATTGTGATTATAGCGCCGATGTCCTGTTCATCTGCAATTGTTGTGTTAACCCATCCGTAATTATCTCCCCAGCCATCTAGGTCAGTATCTTCCCACTGTAGAGGGTCTTCTGGGAACGCATCATCAACATCTGCCCACGAATCATTGTCTGCGTCAGGGCATCCTTGTCGTGAATTGTTAGTACTTGTACCATATTCATCAGGGCACTCGTCACCGTTAGGAACAGCTTGGTTATCTCCCCAGCCATCGTTATCTTTGTCGGTTTGCTGATAGAAATCCTCAGGGAATGCATCGAATGGATCTACAACTCCGTCATTGTCAGAATCAGGACAGCCTCTTGCTGCAGGAATTGTTGATTGCCCGAACAATTCTGGACACTGGTCTCCATTGTTACCATCTGAGTTGTCTCCGAATCCGTCGCCATCCAAATCACTCCATTGTGTCGGGTCATTAGGGAAGAAGTCTCCATTAGGAAGAATTGGCCTATCTCCATAGCCATCGCCATCTGTATCGGCCCATTGGCTAGAATCATCCGGGAAGGCATCGGCATTGTTTCCGTCAGGGTTGTCTCCATAGTTGTCTCCGTCTCTATCTTCCCACTGGGTGCCATCGGTCGGGAATGGATCTCCTGCGTTCGACCACCCGTCTCCATCAGCATCCGGGCATCCTACTCTGTCCATAGATGAAGTTCCGTATTCACCAGGACATTCGTCAGGATTGTTACCAGAGGTATTGTCTCCAAATCCATCACCGTCACTATCACGCCATTGTGTAGGGTCGTTAGGGAATGCATCAGCATCTCCTGTAGGGTGAGCTGGCCAATCTGGCGTAGGATCTGACCATCCATCACCGTCTGTATCTCTGCATCCAATGCGGTCCTCTGTCGAATTGCCCCAAGTGTTAGGGCAACCATCAGAAAGAGGTGTATTAGGCTCATCGCCAATCCAGTCGCCGTCGCTGTCAGCCCACTGATATCTGAATAGAGGGAATTTGTCAACTTGTGTGGCTGTGGAATCATACTCGCCAGGCCAACTTTCATCTTCGTCTGGAGTAGAAGGATCGTCGACCGGTCTAATGGAAGTCCAAGACGAATTGTCGTAATTATCTCCCCATCCATCACCGTCTGTATCATTCCACTGAGATGGGTTCATTGGGAATGCATCGCCCCTTTGATTCATGTGCAATTCAGTAAATGGTTGTACATCGTAGTAGTAATTGTCTCCTCGTCCATCAGAATCAGAATCAGCCCATTGTTCGTGGTCCGTTGGGAAAACATCTCCATCGTTCGAGTATCCGTCACCATCGCCATCGGGGCAACCGAATCTGTCTTGGAAACTTGTTCCGTAAGTGTTTGGACATGCATCTCCTTGGGACGCTGGTAATGGATTGTCCCCATATCCGTCGTTATCAGTATCATTCCATTGTGTGCCATCGTCAGGGAATGCATCAGTTCGACCGTCTCCTTGGTCAGATGTATTCCATCCGTCGTTGTCAGGGTCTAAGTCAGCGAACCAAATGTAGAAGCCTTCGTCGTTTCTACCGAATGCCTGAGCAATTCTTGAACCATCAGGAGACCATGATAACCCATTATTTTGACCACAATTGTTACCATTTCCAGAACTGCAGTTGCCAGGCCTAGGCTGAACGATATTATCTACGCCGTTCCCTGTTGAAACTTCGTAAATCCTCGCAGTAGCTCCATCGCCTTGGTACCAACTCATCCCAAAGATAACTTGTCGTCCATCAGGAGAGAAATCTGAAGACAAGCAGGATGTTGAGATTGATTTACTCCACTTCTGTGTCCAAGAGCCTGCAGCGTACAGTCGAATTGTGGCGCCTCCGCCATCCCATCCTTCGCATATTGCCATATGCTTTCCATCGTGCGACCAGTCAACTGAATTGACAGCACCATTGGGGGCTGATTCAGACCTAACTGTGGACCATGATGAAGTTTCGACAACATAGAAATCATTGTTACTTCCAATCAGTAAATGACTACCAGTAGGGGAAAACTCAACTGAATAAAATCTATCTTCGCCACCAGGATTGAGATTTTGAATAACTGACCCATCGCTCATGTTAATCATCCTTACAACACCGTTAGTGCCGCCATTTCCAGAACGCCCGATTGCTATTGCAGCCATTTCTCCATCGGGTGAAAGGTCGATGTCATATGGGTAATCTCCTCCTCCAACATCTGCACTTATTGAGCCATGAACGCTGGATAAGTTGTTTGAATAGTAAACATTTGCCGTATCATCATCTTTGGTTACGCCAATAAATCTGCCATCTCCTGACCAAGAAACGCTTGATAAGTCTCCACCAACATTCACTGATTGGAAATTAGTACCTGTTGTAGCATTCCATAATCGTAAGTATCCATTTTCATCACTGCTTGCAATAGCAGTTCCATCAGGGGAGTGGTCAACATCGGTGAAATCATAATTTTGAGTTATTGCAACATCTTTTGCAAAATTTGGGTTTGATGAAGTCCATCCATCATTGAAATCAGACGTTCCGTCGCCATCTCTGTCAGGGCAACCTGTTCTATCTACTGTTGAATTTCCAGCGGCATAAATGCAATCATCAACTGAGTCGTCGACGCCATCGCCGTCGATATCTGCTCCAGACGCAAGCGTAAGCCAACTCATTGATATCATCAAAAATATCAGAGTAAACGCTCGGCGATTGGCGCTTGCCATAGTCCTCCGGTATCTTCCTTACAAAAGGATTTACGGTCAAGATGTTCACAAGTCATCTAGGCAATAAAGGGGAATCGTTGAATGTCATGCCGTAATAGGCATAGTCGTGGCCGGTGACATCCCTCGTGTGAATATAGCGGTTAAGGACCGTATACTGCTCCACCTTTTGGAAGAAGATGAGCAAGCAGATCGCTATGTTGTAACTTCAGCATTAACGCGACCGGGGATCGCAGAAGCATGCGCACAACACCCTCCAAATGTTAGCAGAGCAATGCGGACATTGTTGAGGAAGCGTTTGGTCAGTGAACATTCTCGCTCTATACGTGGCGATGATAGGCGGCAAAAAACTTGGCAACTCACTGACGAAGGAAGAGATGAAGCCAAGAGGCGTTTGGGAGATTTATCAGAACTTAGGGTTCTTATCCGCGACGAGACAGACACTCTTTTAGAAATAGAAGCCAGTCAAGCAGCCACTCGTTTACAAGCAGATTTGTCAGTATTGCAGATACTTCTTCACGCACAACACGAAGGGGTTCTCACCTTCGGAGATATTCGTTTTGGATTGGTTACAAAGAAAGACGATGATTCAGATTTGCCTCCTCCTGGACGGCTAAAACTGTTAGCGGGAGCCCACGCAACTTACCACACCTCGCCTCCAAAAACGCGTCCAGTTCACGGCAGAGCTGATGCAATTCAAGAGATGAATTCCTGGTTTGACAAAGGGTCGCCTTGTATGGTAATTCATGGAATTGCAGGAATTGGCAAGTCAACTTTGGTGGCTAATTGGCTAGGAGAACATATGATTGAAGTTCCTCACTTGTCAGTATGTTGGTATCCTTGTCAGCCCTGGGACAAAGCCGTAGGGTTAGCAGTATCCTTGCTGCACAGATTTGGTGTTGATGATAAACACGACCCGTACCAATTAATGGAAACACTTCCTTTGACTCCAGGGGCAGAATTCGATGTCGATGCTTGGCGTCGCAGACTTCTGGCATACCTTACCGATGCACAAGCCATACGCGAAAGATTCGTTGGTGAGTCAGGGGGCCCGCCTCCGTATTGGCTAATTGTACTGGACGATGTTCATCATGTTTCACAAGAAGCTAAGGATTTGTTAGGGGCGTTATTGGATATTTCAAAGAAAGCGCCACTGCGATTAATATTTGTCTCTAGGACTACATTGAATGTGTACGATAGAAGAGACGTGCACACTAGAGAATTAGTGGAAGAGTTGCCACTTCAGGGACTATCTATTGATGAGATTAGTGATTGGGTGGAAAACATGGACGGCAACCCTCCAAAGCCAGAAGATGTGCTTAGATTAACTGGAGGCCACCCTCTGGCCTTGGAACTTCTAGAAATATATGGCCAAGCAACTCATGGAGATTGGTTGAAGTTCCTTGATGAAGAGATTATTGATCACATGCCGGAAGAAGAGCATGAATTGTTAGCAACAATTGCTGTAGCAGAGTCTCCGGTGCCATGGAGCAAGCTATCTTCAGCAGTTAATTGGGAAGGCAATCCCCCAGAAAGATTACTCACATACGGACTTCTTTTGGAACTAGAAGAAGGCATGTGGTTGCATGAAGCACTAAGAGAGAGATTCCTACGAGAGGTAGGAAGTGCCTCAAAGAAGCGCAAAGATAGTCTGAAGTAATCAGAAGTCACTAGCAGACATTTGCTGGTTCAGCCAATTTGTTAGTGCTGGCTTAGGAACCATGCCGGCTTGGTTTGCGACCATCTTGCCGTTGTGGAAAAGGAATAATGCTGGAATGCCACGAACTCCTAAGCGTGCAGCGTTCATAGAATCTGAATCGGTATTCACTTTGGCGATAGTAACTGGCATTTCTGCCGCTACTTGTTCCAAAATAGGCCCCAGTGCTTTACATGGACCGCACCATGGCGCCCAGAAGTCCACAAGGACCCACTCATTTCCATTTATTGCATCATCAAATTCAGCATCGCCTACGGATATGACTTCACCCATGCTCTCACCTAAGTTGCGGATTGTGGACCCTCCTATGAGGGTTTGTACACCCCAATACTCATGACTTACCTCCTTCTCGGAGATAATGGGAGAGTAACGATGATTATCGCACCATCGGTACTGACAGCGGATCTTGCAGACTTAGGAAACGCTTGCAGCGAGGCTATTGATGCAGGCTTAGACAGACTTCACCTCGATGTGATGGATGGTAATTTCGTACCAAATCTTACCTTCGGGCCTCCTGTAATTGCAAAGCTGCGCAAAGTGCTTGGAGATGGACCAATTTTTGATGCTCATTTGATGGTTGAGAACGCCGAAGAATCATTCCAGCAATACATCGATGCGGGTTGTAACCATCTTTCTGTCCATGCTGAGGCGGTTAAGCATCTACACAGATGCGTTACTGCAATTAGAGAAGCGGGAGCTACTGCTGGTGTCGTTTTGAATCCAGGCACTCCTGTTGATGCAGCATTAGAAGTCCTATCTGAAATCGATTTAGTACTCGTCATGAGTGTCAATCCAGGTTTTGGCGGACAATCGTTCATTCCAACTGTCGAATCAAAAATTCGAAGATTGAAAGAGGCGATTGATACTCAAGTTGCTGCTGGTGGCAGGCCTGTGCAAATACAAGTTGATGGCGGAGTAAAAGCTCACAATATCGCAATGCTGCGTGACTGGGGCGTTTCGAATTGCGTGGTAGGGTCGGGTATTTTCAATGACAAGGCTAGCGTAGCCGACAATCTTGCAGTAATCCGTCAAGCACTAGAGTGATCTCGATGCGTATATTGCTGGTTACCCGGCTTTTCCCACTACCGGGAAATGTGGCGCGTGGTACTTTTGTTAGCGACCATGCTGAATTGCTAAAATCGCTTGGACACGAAGTAAATATCCTCAACGTTTTACCTAGAATGCTAAGGATGAATGAAGCAAGAAGGTCGACTATGGAAGGTGTTGCTAAAGCACCTAAATCATATACTCACGGTGACTTTGAAGTAACGGTAAAACGACATTGGGAAGTTCCGGATTTCCCGGTTGTGACAGCCACAAGCTCCTCTAGAATCAAAATTAATTGGAAACCTGATGTTGTTATTTGTCACACCATTTGGCCGGCAGCAAATGCGGCTAAATCAATCGCTAAAAAGCACGGAGTTCCATGGATCGCAGTCGTTCACGGGCACGATTTTGATGTGGCACTAAACGACCATCGCGGTAAGCGAATAGAATCTCTTGCTCGCTCAGCGGACCGTTTGGTTGTCGTTTCAGACTCACTTTCAAGATTTGATTCAATCACCATTCCTTGCCACGTCAATGTTGATGACGAATGGTTGAAGCCGATGAAGAAATTCAATGGGCTATTTCGAAAATCGAAAATCGATATCCTGTTTCCAGCAGATCCCCGCCGTCCAGAAAAGAATCATCTTCTGGCCCTTAGGGTCGGTGAAGAGCTAGAAACACGAGGTTGGAAGGTGGGAATAACAACTCTGAAGAAGCAACCACGGGCTATGGTATGGGATAGAATGTTAGCAGCAGATGTTTGCCTGATCACTTCAACTCGTGAATCAGGCCCATTGGTTGCCAAGGAATCAATCGCTTGTGGCTGCCCTGTGGTCGCAGTCGATGTTGGTGACATGTCTCAATGGATGGATGTGTGCCAGCCAGAAGTTACTCAACTAGCGGACGCGATAGAAAGCAGGTTGGAAGATGGACAAGAAGCCACTCTTCCTGCAAATAGTCAGTTTGAGAACGTAAGAAACCACTGGAACTCTTTGTTAGAATTATTGTAATTGGCAACAAATGTAACATTCTAGATTTAATTCGGTTATTTTATACGCCATGCCTATTACCGATACCCATGCAATTAAGCGAAGATGGCAATTTTATGTGGAACGGCACTGAATGGGTACCTGTTGAAGCAGAAGCACCAGCGNANGNAGNAGTNGCNCCTATGGAAACAGAAGCACCAGCAATGGACATGGCACCTATGGATGCCGCAACTCCGGCAGTTATTCCTACACCAGGAATAGTTGCCCCTGCCCAAATCATGGTATCAACAACTCAACCTAAAGCAGCTATCAACATGGCTGCAGCACTAAGTGTATTCAAGTATGGATTTATTGCTCTAGCGGGTTGGTTTGTATCGATGATTTTGCTTGCAATTGTGTGGTACTTAGCATTCGATATGGCACTTCAATCTGATTCTGCAACTACTGGAATGATAATTCTCGTAGTGGCTACTCTAGTCACGATTATTGCTTATGGTCAGATGATTATCTATCCGGTAGGCAAAGCGTTGAAAGATGGAAGAACCGATAATGTGAGTTTCAGCTATATCGACTCTTGGAAAACATCGATCGCAGGATTCATCGAGTCCGTTGTCGTTACCGCTGTCCTTGCAGTAATGATTGGAGTTGGAATCGGATATGAGATACCAGCACTTTCAATACTCGGTGCAATCGGTTATTTCTTCTTCATCATGGGATACGTTCCATACATGGTAAGAAAGGCAGCCGAAATAATGCGCTGAAATCGTAACTACGTAGCTTTCTCGAAGGCAAGGCTTTCGAAGATAACCTATAGGTTATTATCCAGTAGGCATTTGTATTACTTAGAAGAATTACTCTTCCTGCAAATAGCCAGTTTGAGAACGTAAGAAATCAATGGAGTGCTTTGCTGGAATCACTGTAAGTAAGCCGATTAGGGCAAGCGGACTTCCTATCGATAACAAGTAGCATATTGCTACGCAGAACAGTGCAAGCCCGTCACTTAGCCTATCTTCATCTCCGCATAGGAGTTTAGAGNACGAGAGCATAATCGAACAACCAATCACACTGGCCCATGCAGCCCCCATTACTCCATATTCCGGAATCAACAGCCAACCAGAAACTCCTGCAGCAATCACGACAAGCAGGATCAATGAAGTAAACCTCCATGGATTATGACCTGCTTGCAGGGCTACATACCAAGGGATTGCTAGCAGAGTCATTGCCCAGCCTGCTAGCAGTACATCGAAAACTTGTACAGCATCAGCATAATTTGAATCAAAGAACTTGGGGACTGATAGAGAAACTATCAGATGTCCTGCAATCAGGCCAACAGGCAAGATTGCGATTGTCCAGTGATGGGCTGCAAGCATCCTTGCAGAAAATTTCTCTGGCTCATCTCTTGCTTCTCCTAGGTAAGGCAACAAAGCAGCGCGCATCGCCTGAGGTAGCATAAGTCCAGCAATCCATGCTAATTGCGCAACATGATACAAACTAACATCGTCATAGGAAGATAATCCTGCTAGAAGGAATTTTTCTAGCTTAGTAACATATGGTAAGATGCCTAAAGTTACAGCAAATGGTAGNGCTGAAATTAGCAGGNTTTTNCTNGANTTCCAATCATCTGGNAAATCGNCACTTCCATCTCTTGCAAACCTTTCGCCCATCCATAAAGTTCCAATTAGAGAAATAAAAACTCCAATTGAAAATCCACACGCATAAATCGTTGGAGAATCGTAATCATTTACGAAGAAAATATAGTAAAAACCAGTAGTGATTATTCTCTCAATTAATTTGAGAATCGACTCAATTCTAGCCTCGCCCAGAGCTCTCAACATAGCCTTGTGAGGATAGGACATAATGTGACCAAAAGCAACCGCAGCACAAGCCATCAACAACCCCAAAGGAGCATCATCCCAGATTGAGGTTGAAACAATGACGCTGCCGAGCAAAAAAGGAATAGCGATTAGCGTTTGCAACTTTAGCACCCGCCTCACCGCCCTACGACTTGCCCCTGGAGTTCGAGGGACATCTCGAGCAATGATAGTGGGGAGCCCGGCATCGATCAGAATGTACATTGTTGCAAATGCATCCAATATTACGACAAGTAGGCCATAATCGGATTGCAGTAGTGCTTTAGCCAGTATGACTTGACCAATCAAACCGAAGATNATAGCAAGACCATCTGAGGATGCCAGCCACACGGTATCTCGTGCTAGTTTTGGCCGGCGCATGTTTGTGCCNGTGCGTATTAGGTTCTAAGGGCGACCGTTTTAGAAAATCAGTCTAGCGATTGTAATATTCTGCTAACTAACACTTCTTTGACATCAATGATCCAAGGAACTAGGGTTTTTGTATCCCTTTCACCCTTTAACCGCTGCACTCCGCCACCACTGACATTCAGTAATATGCAATCATCAGCCTCAATTNTTCCATTTTCCTTGGCATCAATGATTGAAGCCAATGCCACCTTTGCTGGTGAAAGGACATCAATACCTTCAGTCTCCTCAAAAATCTTACCAGCAGCAATTGCATTGTCCTTTTCAACGATGTAGGTTTCTCCATCAGTTGCCTGTAGTACATCATAGACGCCGCCGGCTACCGAATATGCAGGAGTTTCGCTAAGTAGGTAATCGGAATAGACATCAGCATCACCATCTGGAAAATCCTTTTCCTGTAATTCTCTTGATTTCCTTTGCCATGCNTTGTGTATGGGACAATGTTCTGGATTTTGTGAAAGGTGAAGTTTCGCTACATTGTCATTGCAATCTCCCGAATCGACCAATCTTTTCATCATTTCATACACTCCAATTGGCCCAGGCCCTCCTCCAACAGCTTGGAAGTAATGGTCGGGCAGTTTCCCGATAGCCTCGTAGGAGTTGAGAATTAGAGACCCAATTCCATCTCTTCTTGCTATATTGTGGGCTCCACCTTCAAGTTGCCACCCCTGTAGACTTTGGCTGAGTAACTTTGCTACGTCCTTAGCATCTTGATACGTCCCATCTTTTACAACAACAACCTTGACGCTATCCGTGTTGATGGTTTTNTCAATCCAAATTCTNTGAGCGTGTATGCCAGCAACAATGACAATTAATGGAAAGTTGTCCTGGGCACAAAAATGAGTAAAAGCTCTTGCAGTGTTACCTGCAGACGCACAAATCATACCTTTGCAAGAGTGATCCTTCATTCTTTGAATTGTAGGAACTGCCTCCATGTCCTTGAAGGAGCCTGTCGGGCACATAGCATTCTTTTCAGGCCAATACCCATGATACGCAACCCAAAGGTTTGACAACCCGAGTATCTCTCCTAACTCTTCAGCACGGTAGGTTACGGTACCAGCTATTTGAGAACTAATTTTTTCAGTAGGCATCCAGTCAAAATATCTCCAAACTCCTATCTCGTCAATAGGTTGGAACTGTTCATTATATTCAGCTTGAATCAACGCTCCATCTGAGAAATGGAGCGTATAATCGTCGTCGAATTTTTCATTTGTTTTAATGCATTTTAGCGTGTAATTTCCCATCTAGAATGCACCGGAGACACTTCGACTCAACCCTCCGTCCAGCCTCCCCTTCATAGGTTGTTTGCAAGGGANTTNTTCCATCCTCTTACTTCAGTTTANGAAATTCNAATTTCGGCTAATTGAGTAATTCGTTTAGACAATGGTTGAAAGCACAGCGCCTTCTGCGNTGTAANATGGTGACCTGTGAGTGGCTGGAAGAGGAAATCCGTGGAGTGATTCCAGATTGTGATGTTGAGGCGGTCGATCTCAACGGTACACAGGACCACTTTCATATTCGTGTGATTTCTGAATCATTTGAGGGAATGCGTCCACTGCAACGCCAAAAAATAATTTTGAATCATTTCAAACCTTACATCCCAAGACCAATACATGCAATTGACATCAAGTGCATGACTCCTGCACAAGCAGAAACTGCAGGAGATACAGTATTCCATCCACATGCTGGAGGAACAGGAATCCACATTAAGCGGATTCAAAAACACCAAAACAAGGAGTGAAACAAATGGACTGGACACCTGAAGAATTGCAAGCAATAGTAGACGAGCACGCACTTGTGCTATTTATGAAAGGAGAACCTGGGGCTGCCCAATGTGGCTTCTCAAATAGAGCATCACAGGCATTACAAGCGCTTGGCGAGCCTTTCGCATCTGTAAATATTCTAAGCGACCCACGTGCAATCCCTTCAGTTTGNGCTTGGTCAGACTTCCCAACAATGCCACAGATATTCGTACACGGTGAATTGATTGGCGGCTCAGATATAGTTCTCGAAATGTTGAACGATGGAAGCCTCCGTGAAATGTTCGATGCCGGACGTCAATGAACTCGCCTCAAAAGCACAACTAAGCCATTTTATGGCGGTTTCATTGAAAAGGTAGTTTGTCTCAGGAGTTTCTATGGGCGTTTCTGAGAACAAGGTTCTCCGTAGAGACGGGAAACTCCCATTCCTTTCAGCACCTGTAAAAATAATGCAAAATTTGTACAACTATAGGCAATTACTCAAGCATTTCATTGGGCGAGATTTGAAGGTAAGATATCATAACTCAATTTTGGGTTATGGCTGGTCAGTTTTGGAACCATTAGCTCTTACTGTAACGTTTTACATTTTATTCGCTATTCTATCCGATAGTGAAGATCCTTACAGGCCACTGACCATTTTGCTGGGAATATTAGCGTGGTCTCTGTTTGCTAAGACCTTTTCAAACGGTACAACTTGTATTCAGCGTAATTCATCACTAATTCAGCGTGTATATTTCCCTCGTGAGATTTTCCTCTTTTCGAAATCAGGATACAATATGCTCCACTTCATACTAAGTTTGTTCGTAATCATACCATTATTGATTCATTATGGATTGATGCCTACTCAGCAGATTCTCTTGTTACCAATTGCATTGATTATGATACTAATGCTGGGCACTGGTTTGGCACTCTTCACGAGTATTTTGCAAACCAAGGCCAGAGATGTTGAACACATTGTTACTATCGGTTTGAGAATCAGTTTTTACCTCTCACCAGTTTTCTATCCATTGGAGATGATTACTGGAGGCAGAATACCTGAACAATACGCCGAAGCATACCTCATTGCAAATCCAATGGCGACATACATCACGATGATTCGCTCTGCGTTTACAGGAGCTCCCTTGGATATTCCAACAATGAATCTAGTCATTACTTTTGCAACCACTATAGCAATATTCTGGATGGGGTCGATTTATTTCATGCGTAAAGAGAGAAAGGCGGTGAAATTCATATGAATGACTCTGCCATCTCTATCAACGATGTAGCGCTCGATTATCCTCGTAAGAAAAAAGGCGTTGGGCTACTACGTGAATTCATTACAGGGCGGTTCAAGAAAGTCCCGCGAAAAGATAGATGGTTCAGAGCACTGAACGGAATAAATCTAGACATAAAAAAGGGAGAAGTTGTTGGTATAATGGGGCCCAATGGTTCGGGTAAGAGCACATTACTCCGAGTTATTGCAGGAATCTATGCTCCAGATGAGGGCTCAGTAGAGGTCGAGGGCAGAATTACTCTACTAGCAGGAATTGGTACAGGTTTCAATCAGGATTTAACCGGGCGTGAAAACATCAAACTAACGGGGAGTATTTTCGGTTTTGATTCTAAATCAATAAGTGATATGGAAGAAGGAATTATTGATTTTTCTGGGATTAGAGAATTTATTGATGACCCGATTAGAACATATTCTGCTGGAATGAGAGCGAGGCTTGGTTTTGCGATTATATCGAACCTAGAACCTGACATTTTGCTGCTTGATGAAGTAATGAGCGTAGGCGATCATGAATTTAGAAAGAAATCTAGAGCAAGAATAGATGAACTCGTTCAAGGAGATGCCACTGTAGTAATCGTCTCCCATTCAAAATCAATCTTGAAAAGTATGTGTGACAAAGTGTATGGTCTACACAACGGAGAGATCGTAACCGATGGAGAACCGGAATCAGCATTCGAATTCTATGAATCGGAAAAGGAGTGATTGGATGAGTGAAATCAACAATCCTCTCTCGGATATAGAAAAAGGCGAATCATTGACCTTTTCCAGTCAACAGATTGAATATTTGCGCGAGGAATTCGAAAGACAGAGACTTTGGGTCAATCTTTTATCAACTCGTGAGAAAACCGCATTGGAAGAATTAGAACGCACTCAAAATTCACTGAGTTATCGAGTAGGACGCTTCTTAACCTGGCTTCCAAGAAAAATCGAAAAGATGTTGAATTCTAGAAATAAAAAAATTGTTTATTTCGTTCAGGAAGACGAGGAAACCAAAGAGGAGGAATTATTCCCTTCTACACTATTGATAACTCCAGAATTACTTCCTACAAGTAGTGCCTCAAGAAAAGCCGATTCGCTTATTGAAGAAATTCTAATTGCTGTCAGGAGGGGCAGCGTTAGCGTTAATGCGATTAGAGATACCTTTTCTGAAGGTTCATTTTCAATGGATAAAGAAGAACAAACAAAAGCGGCTTTCGTAATTATGGACCACCTGCTTTCTTCGTCTCAATACGGTCCGTCGGTCAAGAACGTATTCGTAGGAATTTTAAGATCGATGAGCAATTCTAATTTTGGTGGTGCTCTTTCGTTTGGAGAGAATTATGTTGACAGTATATCGGATGAGAGAGGAATTAGGACTCTTATTCAATTACATGGCAAAGGCGGAAATTTTTCCAGGCCTATCGAGCTCCTAAAACTAATGCCAAAGAGTCCTTGGAGAAAGGAACAAGAACAGAGATTCACTGCAGCATCAAATATTTTGGAAAACGGATTAGAATTGACTAAGCGTAAATCAGAGCCAATTAATCCCTCAGGGAAGAGAATAATCTATCATGCTAGTCAAAGTATGCCTCATACAAGTTCAGGCTATGCAATTAGAACTCATGGACTTACATCATCACTGAATTCAAAGGGATATGATGTGGATGTATACCTGCGTAATGGTTACCCATTGGATAGAACAGATTTCAAAGGCGACATAGTTAATGCAACTGAAGAAATAGAGAATGTCTCATACTATTTTTCACATCAAAATCCACAGGACACTTCGCTGATTAATTATCAAGAAATTTACAATTTTAATTCGCTAAAGAAGTACGAAGAAATGGCAATTTCAAGACTTATATCTCTCGGAAAAGAGACCAAACCATTAGCAATTCATTCTGCTTCAAATTTCGTAGTAGGGTTGGCTGGTGCTAAAGCAGCAAAGGCTCTAGGGATACCATCGATATACGAAATCCGCGGGTTTTGGCATCTAACTCAATCAACCAAAAGAGAAAGATATGGTTCATCAGATCATTATAGACTGAGTGAAAGATTTGAGATTGAAACTGCAAAAGAATCGGATTATGTTTTCACCATCACTCAAGCACTGAAAGATATTCTAGTCGAAAATGGAGTAGAAGAAGGTAAGATATCAGTTTTACCAAATGCTGTAGACTCTTCCAAATTTAACATCGCTCCTAAGGACAAGAAATTGGAAACCGAACTTGGTTTTGAAGGAAAAGTTGTGATTGGTTATATTGGCTCATTTGTAGAATACGAAGGTCTAGATTTATTGTTAGAAGCATGTTCAATTATCAAGGAAAAACACGGCGACATCTTCAGATTACTTCTCGTTGGTGATGGCGAAACAATGCAAATGTTGAGGCGTACTGCTAGGTTCTTACAATTGGAAGACCAGGTTGTATTCACTGGAAGAATTCCTCACGATGATGTCCAGGGATATTATTCTCTAATCGATATTGCACCTTTGCCAAGAAAGGGACTGCGAGTATGCGAATTAGTTTCTCCACTCAAACCCTTTGAAGCGATGGGCGCGGGTAAAGTTCTGATTACATCTAGTGTACAAGCATTGGCAGAAATAGTTCAAGATGGTGTCACAGGAATGGTCTTTGAAAAAGACGACTCTACTGATTTAGCTACTAAAATCGAGACTGCAATTCTAGATGAGGAACTCAGGAAAAATATAGGTGAGAATGCAAATAAATGGGTGATTGAGAACCATTCATGGGATGTAATTTCACAAAGAGTCACATCATTATATGACAAAATACTGGAGGGTAAGCAATGACAGGACCGGTAATTCTTGTAGTAGGCGCAAGACCGAATTTTATGAAAATAGCACCAATTCATGCTGAATTAGCGAAGCGTGGTATTGAACAAATTTTATTGCATACTGGACAACATTATGATGAGAATATGTCAAAGGTATTCTTTGATGATTTGGGAATGCCTCAGCCTGATATTTATCTTGGAATTGGTAGCGGCAGTCACGCAACTCAAACTGCCAAAGTAATGGTCGAATTCGAGAAGGTCTGTAAGGAAAACAACCCAAGTATGGTTATTGTAGTCGGAGATGTAAATTCTACTGTAGCATGTAGCATGGTCTGTGCGAAAGAATGGATTCCTTGCGCTCATGTAGAGGCAGGTTTGCGCTCATTCGATAGAGAGATGCCCGAGGAAATTAATCGCCTAGTAACAGATGCAATTGCAGATTATCTGCTTACTCCTTCACCGGATGGCGATGAGAATTTGCGCAACGAAGGTGTTGCAGAAGATAGAATCAAGCGAGTCGGTAATGTGATGATCGACTCATTATTCAACAATCTTGAGCGAGCTAAGGCAAGTACAATTCATTCAGATTTAGGAATTGAGAAAGGAAATTACGGAGTATTAACTCTTCATCGCCCGAGTAATGTAGACGACAAAGATGCATTCATTGGAATTCTAGAGGCTTTGGAAAAGATTGGAGACAGGATATCGTTGGTATTCCCTCTTCATCCAAGAACAAAAAACCGCGCCGAACAATTCGGCCTTACACAGCGCCTCGAATCAATACCAAATATCGTTTTGACTGGCCCTGCAGGTTATCTCGACTTCGTTGCCTTGATGGCCGAATCAAAGATTGTGTTGACCGATTCAGGAGGGCTCCAGGAAGAGACGACTGCACTGGGAATACCTTGTCTAACTCTTAGAGAAAACACAGAGCGCCCGGTCACTGTTACAGAAGGAACGAATACGATAGTTGGCAATGACACTCAAGTTATCCTTGATGCTGCAAACGATGTTCTGGATAATGGCGGCAAAGCAGGAAGGATTCCCGACCTCTGGGACGGTAAAACTGCTCAGCGAATCGCAGACATAATCGAGGAAGTAATCGGGTGATATCATGACACACACTGAGATCAGTGAAAAATCTGCGATTCGTTTACAGGAGATTGAGAAATTATCTTTATTCGAGAAAGCAAAAATCTGTTTAGATGCAAGATTTAGTGACCTTGCAAAACCACAAGATTTGATTTCTACATTGAAACGAGGAAGCTTATCTCAGGTTTATTACTTTG
>PAJN01000042.1 GCA_002710205.1 Methanobacteriota archaeon
CGTTTCCTAACAAGGACACTAAAGCAGACGAAATCAATGACTGCGAGGTTGATGAAAAATCATCATCCATATTCGAGGTAAACACTCCTGTTGGCCCATTTAAGGTTGATATGGAAGANTTNGAAGCCGCTAAAGCCCGTGCCAAGAACAAGGTGAACCCACCAAAGTTTTCCAAAGCTCGCCAGATGACAAGAGAGTTCATCGGTGGAGAGGACAAGATGGATTTCAGATATTGGTCCAACAACCTTGGCTCCCTAATCAAGCTGCACATGGACAGTTTCTATGATGCGGATGACTTGGTCAAGGAGTTTGACCTTGAGGGTAAGTTGGAAACTCAAGCAACTTATGCAAACTTGCAACTTGGTGACAAGGGAACAGTCCGTTTCATGCAACATGGTTACCGCTTTTACGAGCGTGATGGTGAACGTTTCGCAGTAATTTCTTCTAAAGACCAAGACGGCGATCAGCGCCTAGTTTTCATCACTACAGAAGAAGGCCGTGGCGTTGAGTTAATCGATGAATTGGAAGATGATTTCTATGTTAATGGGCCGCTCAATGGAGCGTTCTTTGACATGCAATACAACTTCATGAAGCGTAGCGATATGGTCGATGAGTTGCTTGCATGGAACCCTTCAATTCGTAAGCAGTTGGAGAAGGACGTCCTTGGATTCCTCCGCTTGATGCCTATTCTAAATGAGAGAGGGCTTCCTAACTCTCGTGGCATTATTCTTTCTGGTGCGCCAGGTACTGGTAAGACCATGTATGCCAAGTCTCTTGCCGCTGAAGCAGAGACTACAACCATCCTGATTTCTGCTGANATGATTCAACAAAGGCACGATGTGAAAGCAGCGTTCAAGCTAGCACGTCGTCTATCTCCGACTTTGATTATCATNGAAGATATCGATACNGCTGGAACAGTCAGTAGAAAGTTCACAGACCACCCTATCTTAGGAGAATATCTCCAAGCAATGGATGGAATGGAAACCAACAACGGAGTTGTTGTCCTTGCTACAACCAACCACACCGAGAACATCGACCCTGCGATTTCAGACCGTCCAGGTCGCTTTGACCGTATCATCGAAGTCCCTCTGCCTGACAGAGCTCAGCGCAAGGAAATCATCCAGAACTTGATGCGCAACATGCCTACCAAGATTGTATCTGGTAAGGTAATTGACAAGGTTTCATCCAAGTCAGAAGGCCTTTCTGGCGCTTGGATTCGTGAAGTCGTTCAAACAGCAATGATTGAAGCAATATCGAAGGACAGAGAAGAGATTCTAGCCGANGACTTAGAAGAAGGCCTCAAGGATGTCCTTCAGAGAAGAGGTATGGCCTACAAGCCTACTCCAAGACTCAATGATTCTAATGGCAGAAACTCAGAAGTTTCCGTAATGTGAAGCTTCAGATTCAGTTCTGGAGTCGAATACGATTTGTAGGTGTAGACGCTGGGGAGGTTGATTGAGATGGCATTGAAAAACAAAGAAGGCTGGCTCTATTTCTTAGGTGAAATTGATTTCAAATCGGGTGAGCGCTATCAATACGTAAAGATAGGCAANACCGATTACGACCGCCCAGTTTCCGACAGGTCAAACGACCATCAAACAGGAAACCCAAGATTGATTGTGGAATTTGCCGACAGTATTCGCACTAATTTCATCGATGATTTGGAGACCTACATGCACCATAGATTCGCAACAAAAAGAGTGCATGGAGAATGGTTTCTACTTGATGATAAAGATCTAGCAGATGCTGTTAAAGAGGCAAATAGAGTCAATGATTTGCTAAATGACGTGTTGAGTGAAGCACAAGGAGTAAAGCAACTCTTACAGACTGAATCAAACGGTTCTACAGTCGAGCCTGATTCTACCGTTGCAGGTCATTACAAGTCATACGTAACTCACCAGAAAAACAGGGTTTTGCATAAGTTGCAGCAAGACATGATCGAACTGGAAATGAGAAAATTGACCTTAGCAACAGGCGGATTAGATGGAGTTGCCACTCAAATTATGGTTGCGGGAGGTAATAGTTTCGACAAGAAATCCTTCGAGGCCGCGAATCCAGAGATTTGTACACAGTATCAAAAAACAGAGTCAAGTATGTCCAAGACATTCGCAATTTCGGGCAAGCCATCTGCTTCGAATAGTTACAAAGAGCTCAATCAGGATTTGAAGAAAGCAACTAAAGAACTCGCTGAAGTTACCGCAGTATCAGATTCATTGGTGAATAGGGATGCNAGCGTTGAAACTCTACATCAGCGATGGTTAGAGTTGTATGAAAAAGAAGCAGAAGAAGGAATAATGGCGGAGTATTACTCACTGAAAATCCAACATGCTTGTGCAGACAACTCTGAAATCAATGGTGTTTGCAAATGGAAGAGGGAAGTCCAAGAGAAGACTTCTCTAGACACTGCATCTCTGAAGGAAAACGAACCTGAACTGTATGCAAAGTACATGGTTTCTAAGCCTGATAAATCCCGTTTCACTGTCACGAAGTACAGGTCTTACTGATTANACTTCGACCACATGGAAGATGTCNTGCTTTTCATGACCNCCTGGTTCNACTAAACGGAAGTATCCTTCCTCAACCATCTCGTCGAAGATNTCNACNTACGCATTCTTNTCATCGATTACATCGGTNANGAAGTCNATNCGCTGGATNANNTTGATGTCTTTGCGCTTTAGGCGGCGGTTTTGTGGGNAGNTTTGCTCATACGCCATGGACTTCTGTCGCAGGAAGGTTTCAACGCTCTTCAAGAAGCGNTCTCTGANCTTANNATCTTCTTCAGTNATCTGAATTTCTAGTTCACTNTCAACTAGNTCTTCTCCGACTTCATCGCAGATNTCATCCATACGTGNTTCAATGTCNGCATCTCCTACTGGNAATGTCTGGTAACGNACNCGNTANCTCATGTCTACNTGNAGGCGGAAATCCTCGACGTCTANNTCNAGTTCATTCTCCGTAATCCAGTACTCNTAGTTNANTTCGATAATNNCNTCATAAAGGCTGATTTGCTCTTCTATTTCGTCCATGATAAGTCCTCTCCTTACGCAGAGTTTCAGTGCGGACGAGAAGGCGTATCAACATTGCGCTAGAACCTGCATTGATGTCCTAAAAAGGCGACGGTTTTGCTTCGTTTCAGAAGCGCCCCAATGCGAATTTCCGGTTTGGCTGGAAAACGATAGTTTTGGAAACTATTTGTCTGTGAATTATATCCTAGGTTAGTTTATTTACCGTCTTTGTAACTATTACTCAAATGACTAAACCTCTGAGGGAAGTTCTTCACGGCAGTGCTACACTGTTGAAGATCGCCGAGAAGCCTCTTGGAATAGGCCTTGCAATCGGTCTAGTGGCAGGTGCAGCAAACGCTTACTTCCTTGGAATTCCAATGTGGTTATCGCTATCTGCTGGTGCGATTTTAGGACTTGGAGTTTGCCTAATCGCAGCCCCTGCAATGAAGACTGAACTGAAGGCTCGCAGAGAAGCTGAAGCACGCAGAAAGGCTGTGCTTAGAGCCAAGGCTAGAACTGCCAGTGCGTTCACTGCCTTTGAGTGATTCAAAGGGAGTTGATTGCTTCCTCGTGATGCTTCAACAAGTTTCGCAACTTGACCTTCATTGAAGGTGTCATCATATCGTTGTCAACAGACCACTCTTCTGGGTCTAGGATGATGTTGCGAGCAACTTCGTATCCCTTCCACTTTGGCTCAAGCATGTTGTTTTCCTTCAAGTTGGATAGCAACCATGTCTTGACTCCAGCATCTGCACACATTGCAGCATTGTCAGCAGGAACAGAAACACCAGCAGCGCTAGCTTCCTTCCTTAGTACATCCAATGATGGGTGAACGATTAGGTAGGTGTTCTTCATGTTACGACCATCTAGTACTGCCTGCTCAACAAGTGGGCTGAGTTTCAGGTTCTCTTCTAGAGGTGCAGGAGATACATACTTTCCATTCTCCAACTTGAATTGGCTCTTTACACGGCCAGTGATAGATAGGTATCCATCTACCATCTTTCCAAGGTCACCAGTTCTGAATCCACCATCTTCAGTCATTACTTCAGCGGTAGCTTCTGGAAGGTTCCAGTATCCTTGCATGATGTTTGGACCGTATACGATGATCTCTCCTTCGTCTGGTCTGTCAGGGTCGTCCCATGCACTGGTGTCGATTTCTACACGGACACCATTTGCAGGCATACCAACGCTGTTTAGGCGAGACATTCCCTTGCCCATCCAACCGTTAGCAGCAACTAGAGGGCTGGTCTCTGTTAGACCATATCCTTCGTAGCAGTTGAAACCAACTTTCTGAACGAATGAAGCAACGTCAGGGGAAAGTGCTGCAGCACCGGACATACAGAATCTGATGTTACCACCGAATCTTGCACGGACCTTAGCCCAAACCAACTTGTCCCACAACTTGTCGAAGAATCCGCTTGGAGCGACAGCGTCACACTGGACGCCAGCCTTTGCGATTCTCTTAGCAGCAGACTTCTGAGCCTTGCCGACGAAGACTTTCTTCAGACCAGTTGCGCTCTCGAATTGACTGTTGACACGGTCGTAGAACTTGTTCCAAACACGAGGAACAGCTAGTAGTGCAGCAGGCTTGATTTCGATACACTCGTCTGCAATCTTGGTTAGGTCAGAGATGAGGTTGATGTGTACTCCCATTCTAATCATCCAGTGCAGATCGAAGGTTGAACCGAAGGAGTGAGCCCACGGCAAGAACGCAGCGTTCTTGTCACCAGGGAACAACTCGAACACACCTTGTACGCACAGTACGTTGGATAGAGTGTTCCAGTTGGATAGCATTACACCCTTAGGGTTACCAGTGGTTCCTGATGTATAGATTAGAGTAGATAGAGCGGTTGGGTCATCAGCGATTTCTGCTAAGTCTTCACCAGCTCTGCCAATCTGTACCAGTTCAGTCCATGAGCGGACTTCAACACCTTCAGGAGGTAACTTGTTTGCAGGGTCATCGCCTAGTAGGACAACTCCGGATGCTGGCCATCCATCTGCAGGAAGTGCGTCACACAACTTGTCAAGAACCTCAGTATTTGCAACTGCAACTACCTTAGGAGTAGAATCTGCAAGGATGTAAGCCCAGTCCTTTCCGTGCTGATGAGTGTACATTGCAGTGTATGCTGCACCTAGTGCGTTTGCACCATAGGATAGTGCTGCCCACTCAACGGAGTTGTCGATAATGATTGCAACACGGTCGCCCTTTTCGACACCGATGTCACGNANNCCCTTTCCGACNGCGGTAGCAAGNCCNCCGAATTCGTTGTATGAAAGGTGAACTCTAGCCATTCCAGGTGCAGGGATGTATCCAATACATGGNGCATCGNCAAACATTTCTTGNCTTACCATTAGCATCTGGTATAATGTTCGAGGGTCGTCACCTTCCGGTTTCTCCCATTGTCTATCTGAAGGCTGTCTTGGCCAAGCTTGTTCTTTCGCCATGGCTTCGACAGATTCGGTATTTGTTATGAATGCTCTGCCAGCAAAATTTTGCGAACATTGGCTCGCCAATCGGCACCATCGTTACGATTTGCAAGTGGTGAGGCGGGTGAGGGATGCCAGCAGGTTGTAATTTCAACATCCAATCCCTTGAGGGCAAGCAATGCCCTTTTTTCAGCGTATTTCCCTACGCCTATAACTCTAGTAATTCCCATCTTTGTAACGACTTCTTTGAGGTGGTCATCGCATGCTTTTAGCAACTTCTTGACGGCGTTTCCACTGATTTTGTCGGGAGTGATATTTTTCCCGGTCTCGCCAAGCAATAACAGAGGACAATGATTNACCAAAAACACGTTCTTGTGAATNTCTTCTGGAGTACCCCAGATNTCCTGCAATAGCCCCCAAAGGCGTGTNCCACTAATCTCTTGGCGTTCGAAATCTAGTCCTTCAATAGGGCGCTTAGGATGTCTTCCTTCTGGATCTGAAAACTCTCCTGTAATTTTTAGAAAATCCTTAGCGATACTAGTTGCACCAAATGGTACTCCACATTGTGCCATTCCATACGGGCCTGGATTCATTCCCAAAAGCAATGTTTTGGCGCCAAGAGCAGAATATTGTGAAAGNTAAGATTCGTGATACTCCCAAGCATAATTGAGTGGATTTGTAACNTGTGCGAGAGANGTTTGGCGAAGTATTGATTTTGTTAGAGAGTCACATTTGTCAGACAATTTCTTGGCCGATTCAATGACTCCCATATCACCCCTCAAATGGTGATTTATCAAAAACCGCTCGGCACAAGCGGTGTTGTCTACAACACTGCTTTTGAGAGAAAATATAGCCGATGCCGTCAAATATGGTATGACCCGGCAGGAGGCTGATGGGAGCGAAAGTCGGAATCGACGATATGGCACTCCATTTTCCTAGATTATACATGGATATGGAGGACTTCGCAGAGATGCGAGGAGCCGATTACGGTAAACTGAACAAGGGTCTTGGACTTGCTGCGATGGCAATTCCAGACGTTCACGAAGATACTGCTACGATGGGTGCAAACGCAGTTTGCAGACTAATCGATAGAAATGGAATCGATCCTCGAAAGATTGGTCGAATTTACCTAGGAACAGAATCCGCACTAGACGGAGCTAAGCCTACTGCTACCTACATTGTAGATATGCTAACTCATCGCTATGGTGAGCGCTTTGGAATAGATTGCTTCAGAGGCTGTGACGTAGTAGACATGACATTCGCTTGTATTGGAGCAGTCGACGCTCTTCACAACACCCTAGATTGGGTTGCAAGAGGCGGAGAAGAAGAAGACCGTATGGGAATTGTCGTTTTCTCTGACAACGCAAAATACGATTTGGAATCCTCTGGTGAATACACTCAAGGTGCNGGTGGTGGAGCGCTTCTAGTTCGNCACAACCCTCGTCTAATCGTTGTNCCAGACCGATGGGGTGTCTCAACAACTCCTGTACACGATTTCTTCAAACCACGAAGAGAGGTTTCAATTCAAAGCGTAATCAANCACGTTTTGCAACTAGCAGCTGAAGCGGGTGCAACCATCCGAGATGGTATGGCTGAAGCAATGATCAAGCATCTTCCAGAATCAACCGTACGCCGATTAGGTATTTTCGCACATGGTGAAGAGAACGTGAAAGTTCACCGTGATGAGCCGGTTTTCGATGGCCAGTTCTCAAACCGATGCTACCGTGAGGCGGTAAAGCAAGCATTCACACATTTCTCAGAGAAGGCAATTGCCCAGAACAGNTTTGACCCTGACATGGATATCATTCTCACTGAGCAGTGGGCTAGAATCATTATGCATTTGCCATATGCATTCCAAGCAAAGAGAATGTTCCCGGACGTTTTCCGCCACGACAGACAGCACTTGGAATCTTGGAAGCACGTCGAATCAGAAATCGGTGCAATGCCAGAAGAGTCAGACTTCGAGACCATAGAAGAATGGGAGAAAGCAATGGACGGATACCGCCGGGCAATTTCCAAGACCGAGTCATTCAAGCAATTCGTCGAAGACAGAATTGAGAAGGGACAAAGAGCATCTTCATTGATTGGAAATCAATACACTGGCTCAATTTTCCTCGCACTAATGTCCACATTTGAAGCGGACTATGATGAGAATGCAAACCTCGACAATGTAACATTCGGACTATGTGGTTACGGTTCCGGTGCTAAGGCAAAGGTATTCGAGGCTGAAGTTCAACCTACATGGAGAGAAATTGCAAGCCGCTGGAACCTATTCGAGAGACTTGAAGGTAGAATCGCAATCGACCGTGTTACTTACGAAGCACTTCACAAGGGATTGGCAAAGGAATCCATTGTCACCCCTAAGGGCGAGTTCGCACTTGTTGAAGTCGGCGACGAAGGTGTCGAAGAAGGAATGCGAACCTATGCTTGGGTTGGCGAATAATCAGGAAATTATCTTTGAGATATCTACTATCTCAGGAACTTGAACACCCGCTAAATCGAACCACTGTTCGATGTTTTCGATATTTCGTCCTTTCGAAATCGCCTTGGCTCTAGCGCTGATCAGATTCCATGCGCCTTTAGCAGAAATACCAGGAATTGCTGCTAGTTGTTTCTCAGTTGCTGATTTCCAATCTAGTCCTGTCTCAATTCCTGTTATTGATCTTGCACCATGTCCAGTAACCATGATACTACTGTAAGATTCCAGTGGTGCAAGGTAATTCATTCCTACAAGAATTGGATATGCTCCAATTTGACGACCGAAGGTAATTCCAGCTTTACCATGAACATCATTGGAGCGAGCCTCTGGCTTTAGGTGCCTAGGAAGCCGAGTTCTTCCTTCGTGTGATTCCCACCAAACATCATTCAGAATTGTACCCGTAGGTAGCATTTCTTCTAGAAGTGGGCCATCGAAATTTTCACGAACAGTCGTCTTGAAAGATTTGAAATCTCCATCATTAATTTCTTGGAAACCTTTGCCTTCAACTTGGCGAATGTTGACTCTTCGAATCATGTGCCCTTCATCCTTCAATTCATTGAGAAGTTTGAGATTGATGTCGTAAGTCGCACTGGTTTCACCATTCAGTCCCGCGATAAAATTCAATCCAGGCAATAACTTTGGCAATCCTCTCTCGCCACGAACTCGGCCATGCTTGTTAATCAGAGCAATCGCTGATTTCAACTGATTAGAATCGCAATTCAGCCAGTTTGCTTCATGCACATTAGGATCGGCTGATTCTAGACCGAAAGAAAGCACTGCGCCATCAGATAGTGTTTCAACTAGGGTCTTAGTTATCTCTTCTGACTCTTCTAAGTGTTCTGCAATGATCGATGGGTTTCCGTTGTCAGTGTGGAGGATGCCTAGCCGTTCATCCTCTCTCAAACCGTGTAGCAATTTTGCGATTGGTTCAGGATTAGGACGAGGATATTCCATCTCTACTACTCCTTCAGCCATGTAGGTGTAAGTATCCGTCATACCTCCAAGTCGAACGTGCTCCACACCCATGTCATGTGCGATTGAAACCTCTTGAATGATGTCCTCAGGGCTGCGCCAAATCGGCACACCTTTCTTTGGTTCGATACAGAATTTGCATCCTCGTTTGAATCTAACACATCCTTGGTAGACTTCGACTTCGTAAGTCAGTGGGCCTTCCAAATCAGGGTTGTTTGTGACCGCCTTAGAGCGTGCTCCTGCGTGAGCCCATGCAGTCCACTGCTCTGCAGTTCTGCGTCGATGTTTCCACTCCTCATTCGATAAGAAGTAAGCAAGGGTCGCATCCGTATCTTGTAGTGCCAAGAATAGATTGCGCCTTAGAGGGCTCCATCCCTGATGTCTCCATCCCCTAATCGCCCATCCTCCGCAGAGGATTGGTGTTTCACCGGGAGTTCCTGAGATTATTTCCTTAGTTTCACGAAGAGAGATTGGTGTCCCTCTGAGGTATTTGCCGGGAACGATCGCTCCTGCTAATACTACTACTCCGAGACGATTTTCTAATGATGGTGGATTGGTACGGTATGAATCAATGGGGCAGTATTCGTATTCAATTCCCCTTTCTTCCAAAACTCCGCAGATGTATCGAATGTGAAATCCAACATATGGTGGGACGCCGAATGCAGCAGGCTCGTCTTCGTAGCCATCAATGATGAGCCAGGAGGCATCCTGGTACTCGCTCATTTGCTCACCTCATTCCTTTCTAGGTCGGCGATTTTTCTTCTTAGCGTCTTCTTCCTCTTCTGCAAGAGCTCGAAGTTCACGTGAAGATTTACCGCCAGGCTTGCCACCAGAATTACCTCTCTTGTCACGATTTTGAGGCTTTGAGACATCTACCTTGATGTTGCGACCCATGAAATCAGTGCCGTTGAGTTTGCCAACAACTTCTTCACCTTTTGATTCAGGTTGAATTGTAACGAAAGCGAATGCTTTCTTGCGACCAGATCTGTCTGTAGCCCACTGGACATGCACTTTGTCACAGTGGTCCTTGAATAAGGCAGTCAAGTCATCTTCGCTAGCCTTGAATGGAAGGTTCCCAACATACAGTCTTGCGCCTTCTGGTCGTGCACGCTTAGGCTTCTGGTCTCTAGGAGCATCTGCGTCTCTAACACCGATTCTACGTCCTTTGATTTTCTGACCATCGAGGTCTGCGATTGCTGCATCTGCCATATCTTTGGATTCGAAAGTAATGAATCCAAATCCACGTAGGTTTCCAGCATCATCACGCATTAATGCAAAGTCAGTGACCTTACCATGCTTCTTGAACATGGCACGGACATCGTCTTCTTCGACATCTCTGGAAAGTCCACCGACGAATAGCCTGCAACCAGGTGCTGCCTTTTGTCTGCGACCACGGCCGCCACCTTGGCCGCCTTCACCTTCGAATCTGAAGTAGGTACGCTCACGTCCATCTTCTCGAATATCTTCTGCGATGTATGTTGCTCGTCCTGCGCTTCCCTTTGCAAAGAGTGCTTCTGCTTCCCCGCTCCAGCGCTTGCCTGCTCCATTTAGTGCAGCCTTTCCAGCCTCTCCTCCGAAATCATCGGCAAGAGCACGGAATGAACGCTCTCCATTTGTTCTACAGACAACATTCCAATCACCTTCTTTCTCGGCTTCGTATGTGTCTCCACAAGATGGACATAGTGCCCACAAGACTCCACAATCATCATCTTCTCTCATGTCGATTCTAATCACATTACCAGCCTCTATGACCTTTGCACGAACGACATCACGTCGGCGTAGTCCATCCGCTGTGTTGTGTAGGAATCTGTCAGTGATTTTTGTAACATGGAATTGTGCATATTCTTGGTCTGCCATAACTGAACGGTTTGGCTTACCTTCAACGCTGAGGATTTTGATTTCACCAGACTTCTCGTTGAGTTTAACGACTTCTCCAATCACAGTGTCGCCAACTTGAACACGCAACATTTCGTTGTAAGTGTGGACGCTGACCACGCCATCAATTTCGCTGACAACACCAGTCAATAGTGCGATTAGGTTGCCATTTTCTTCAGCTGTACCCTGTCCAGGGCTCTTGTTCTCTGCAGATCCAACTACAGTTCCGGGGGTGACGATTGTCGCCATATTTTCACGCTCATGTTTTGGGGATCACCCTACGGGTGACGGGAAGGGGATGGTTGAGGCGAGGGCTGTTTACTTTTGAACCCCTCTTATCGAGTGAAGCGCCAACATTTGATGGATGTTGCACCCATTCTTGAGGAATGATGCTGATAGGTTGCTGGCATTCTGAACTCACCTTCGAGGATAACTTCACCTTCTGGTAGATGGGTTGCTGCGGCGCTGTGCATCATGTGAACAACCGGTGCGCATTGGATGGCAGCGTCGATAAATGCTCGGTCTGCTCCATGGATTTGAACACCCCACGGAGGGTTGGAAATCACAATATCAACTTCGGGAAGTTCTACTTCGCCAACTCTGCCGACGATTGTAGTACCGAGTTTTTGGCACAATGCAGCAGCATCCTCGTCACATTCTACAAAGGTAACTTCAGCACCAAGTAGTTGTGCACCATGGCCAAGGATACCATTCCCTGCACCCAAATCAAGAACGGTTTTCCCCTCTAGGCCGTCGTGGGCATCGATTTGAGATAGCCACAATGCGGCAAGGTCGCCTTCGGTTTGATACTGCTCTAAATCTACGCTATTGCATGGATGAGCAGGTAATTTCGATAGAGAAATCGCCAAGTGGCGAAGCTTCACTTCAATCACCAACGTCGTTGGTTTTGTTGTTGACCGTAGTTCGCCTGTTGCATCTGCTGGGCTTGCATTTGTTGCATCTGGTATCTGATGGATTCTGCTTCCATTCGTAGTCTAGCAATCAACTGTTCACCCGGTTGCTGGCCTCCACAAAATCTGCAGAACCTTGTTCCATCGGCTTGCATTTGTCCACAGTTTGTACAGAATGCCATGATAATCCCAGCCCTAACTCGTCCTTGAACCCTCGCATTCAACTAACCATTTGCATGAATACTGGCCAGGTTTCGAAATTTTGAGCCATAGCTCTCTCTGTAATTTCTTCTAATCGAGGGTCAGTCATCATATCTGAAGGATCTACGCCTGCATCTAGTAACTCCTGAATCAATGCTCTAAATTCTCTTTCAATAGGGAGTGAATTGTCTACTTCAGGCTCACCTGTTGGCAAAGGAATACTCTCTTCACTAGTAGTTGACGGAGATTGTTCAGTTTTCTCTTCGCTACCAGGTAATGCTACCTGTTCTGACTCTTCAGTAGCAGGTAAAGCAACTTGAGTCACTTCTTCAGGAATCATTTCTGTGATGAAAGCATCTTCTAATATTGATGTAGAATCTTCTTCTGATGAGGCTTCTACTTCTGGAGTTGGTTCAACAACTGGAACTTCGACAATTTCAGGCTCAGGTTTTGCTAAGCCAACTCCTAAAATTTCGGCTTGCTGCCTTGCTAGTTCAGCAGCCTGTCTTCGGGGCAGTGAAACGAATGCTTTGCCAACTAGGGCATGTACTGGATAAGGTAGGAAATACCTCTCTAGTGCAGGCAGGCTAGGATGTCTGAAGCACAAGATTGAGTGCTTCTCGAATGGTCTTTGGTTTGGTATGTCTAATGAGAATGGCACAGGTGCAATTTCTACTGTACTTCGTAACCATCCTTCCTGAGTTACCAATTGCTGCATCCAAGGACCCATGTCTGAGTTTGCAATGTTAACAAATTGGAAGGATGCAGAGCGAGGATCAAATCCTTGGTCACTGATTAGTTCAGCTTCCGCCCTTGGCCTGTGAAAGATTCCCATGACTGGTTGGCCGTGGTCGATCATGTCGCCATGTAGTTCCAGCAATTTCCTTTCTTTACGAGGGCACAATAGTAGAACTTCTAGTCTAGCAGCATTGCCATCCCAGATTTCTTGCCATCGAGAATTAGCCTCATCTTTCAATTGTTGAAAGGTCATATTCGGAATCATTGCTGTGACACCCATGCGACCACCAAACAGCGAGTAGAGGTCGACTATTTGGTGATGTAGGATTCATCGACTGCTAATTCTGCCAATAAAATAACTCCACCTGCAGCGCCCCGAACGGTATTGTGGGAAAGAGCATCGAATCGAATGATGTTACCTTCAACACGAACATTTCCCACCGTAGTAGTCATGCCATTGCCAGCCCAGAGGTGTTCATCTCTGGTCGGTTTTCCTTCAATGATATTGTTGACAAGTTCGGGTGATGATGGCAAATTGAGCGTAGGAATTTGCATCAATTTCTTGACTTCTTCTAAGGATGTGTCTCTGTTAACTTCTACTCCGCAGGACACGAAGTGACCGTCTTTTTCAGGAACTCTATTGCACGATGCGATCACTGGGATTTCCATCCCAAGCAGGTACTTTAGTTCCGCAATCAGTTTCTCTTCCTCGCCAGGAATCAAGGGGTTGACATTACCGGCAAGGGCTTCCTCGTCAAACAATAATCTCCATCCTGCACCTGATAGTGCTTGACGTGTATGGATTGTAATGGAGATAATTCCTAGGGATTTCAAACCGATAATCGGTGTTACAACTGGAACTACAGTGCAATTGGTTGCACATGCATGCCCATCGTAAGTTTGCATGTCTTCGGGATTAACCTCAGGAATAACCAGAGGTATGCCTGCAATTCTTCTGAATGTACTAGCGTTAGAAAATACGTGAATTCCTCTCGCTACCAGTGATGGCTCGACTACTTCTGCAACATTGTTGGGCAGAGCAGAGAACGCGATATCAACATCTGGAATATCGCTCATCGAGCATACAAGAATGTCATAACGGGGCCTAGGTGACTCTAATCTCCATTCAATCTCTTCATGCATTAAGCCAACAGAGTTGGGAGAACCAGCAATAGCGACCACCCTGAACATTGGGTGGTCATACAGCAATTCCTGCAGCCTCTGG
>PAJN01000043.1 GCA_002710205.1 Methanobacteriota archaeon
CTGTAATCGATTAATGGTGCGCGAGGCAGGACTTGAACCTGCGACCTCCCGGTTATCAGCCGGGTGCTCCAGCCGACTAAGCTACCCGCGCAAAGGCAGGTCGCCGACCGACCATCCCATCATAAAGACGACGGTATGCTCACTCTTCCATTACTGCGTCAGGGTCATTTGCCTGTAAGTAAGAAGGCAAACCTAGCAGTTTGTCGAATGTTCTTGAAAGAACTACTTCATCTAAGCGCTCGCGTGTGCGTGCGAGTGCTGTAATTGGAATGTTGATTGTCGCATCAATGCCATATTGCATTTGGACTCCAATCCTTGTCTTTACTACTACTGCGCGGTATGTTCTTTTGATTTTGACCAAATCGGTAATTACTCCGATTTCCATACCTTGGTTGTCTAGTACAGCTCTGTCCATCATCTCGTCAGGTGCATACAATTTCTCATCAATTCGGACTGTGTTTCTCCAGCGGCGCTGAAGTTCTCTCATTGATTTTGAGAGTTTTACAGATCCATCATTTCTGATACTGTGTATTAGTTCCTTGTGTAATGGTGCGAGTTCAGCAGGTTTTCGCATGAACTCATCAGCGACTCCTGGCTCTACCATTATGCGCATTGAACGCACTCTTGCTTCGTTCGGGTGGTGTCTCTCTCCTACGATGACGCCCACCTTTGTATCATTCACATATACATCCCTTTGGAGTAACTCCTGGATGTCATAATCGTTGTTCGGCATTTTTCCCATCTCCTTGGTCTTCGGGCACTTGACCAATCTCTCCTCGACAGTGGCGACTATTATACTTGCCCCCTTCTAAGAATCCTTTTCCAATTGGATTTGTCGCATAATTCGCGTATCTCCAATTGAATAACAGTTCGCGATTTAATTTTTGTAGAGGCTAACAAAACGCGAATCTAATTGATGTCGCATAATGTTTATCAAAATTTTAATTTATATCATTTTTTTCAATTGAAAATTAAAAAAATCAATTGATTTTTTGGCCAATGAACAACCTCATCAACAAGGTATTTTTAGACACGAATAGATGGCAATCATAGTAAGGGGCGCAACCTGTTCATTAGGTGAAGCAGTGGTTGACAAATTGCTATCTATGGATGTAGATGTGATCGCTATTGAAGAATCTCATAAATTGAGAAACGAGACACTTCTGAAATATTCCCAAGCAAAACTTCTGTCAGATGGTGAGGGATACTCGATTTCGTTTGATGGCAGTGAGGCAGATATGGCTATAGGGAGAGATCTAATTGTCCATGATTTGATTCCAACACGAAATGATAGATGGATGCCAGATGAATTCAAAAATTGGTCTACTGGTCAAGAATACCATGGAAAGTCAAGGTATTGGCTTAGCGTCATTGATGCTGCAAATGCAATAGCTCATTTGGCAAACACTGGCAATCAATACTCCGGCTTGCAATTATGCGGTCGCCGAGAATGGTCTTCAGAAGATACCCAATCCGAATTTGAAATGTTGTGGGAAAGAACAAACCAAGGTCAAAGTGGTAAATTCACAGCTCACACACTATTTGGGCATGAAATAGCGGGCATGGAAGCGAAACCCATCCAAGATGAAGCGAGTACTAGGCCTGATTTACAGCCTGTACATAACGCCCTTTTAGAAATCACAGGAGATGGTTGGAGACCATTAATAACTCTGAGGACTGCGATAATGACTTTGATTGCTGGCCTAATAGACTGAATGTTGGTAGGTGAAATTATGGACATAGGAGTTAGAAATCTAGCATATTCAGAGGCCGAGATGATCTGGGCAATCAATGAGGAAGGATTGCCGGGAACTGGTAAAGTTTCACAGCAGGAAATCAAAGCATTGCTTGAGTTTTCGTCATTGTCCATTGGAGCATATCTTGAAGATAGATTGGTAGGGTTTGTGATTTGCTTACCTCCAAACACCGAGTATGGAAGCTTAAACTATGCTTGGTTCAATCAGCGCTATGACAAATTTCTGTATGTTGATAGAATTGCAGTGAGTGTAGAATCTCAGAACCAAAACATCGGTTCAATCCTTTACGAGCATGTGAAAAAACAGGCAGAAGAAATGGGTGTGCTAGTGGCTGCAGAGGTCAACATCTACCCGCCAAATCCAGGTTCAATGAGATTTCACGACAGACATGGATTTGAACAGGTTGGAGTATTAGATCATGACGAGAAGTCAGTTGCTCTATTTGTTTACAATAGTAATGAGGGAAAGTGAATTCGACTAGAGCATCGCACGAACTCTTGTTGGCCAGTGGTGCGAGAGCCGGGACTCGAACCCGGGTTCAAGCGTTGGCAACGCTCGGTGATAACCACTACACTACTCTCGCAAGTGTAACCCTCGGATTGGACAGGGGTATAAACCGTTGTCGATTAGAAACAAAGTAAGAATCAGGCGTCTCCGAACCCGCCTAGTCCACCTTCTTCGTCCGAACCGCGCATTACGTAAAATGTAGCACCTGCTATAGCAAGAATTACCAATCCACCGATTGCTACATAGGTCATAATATCACTACTAGAGCCAGTGGTGATTTCTGTGTCAGGTTCTTTCAACATAATAGGGACAGATTCTTCAGCACTTTGTGAGCCATAGGTGTCCATTGCTTTGACAAGCAATTCATGCGTACCAAGAGCGATGTACGTCTTGATAGTGACTTCTGTAGAATATGTGCCATCGCCATTTGATGTCATTGTAAACCAATTATTGGATTGTCCAGGGGGTGCTAGAATTCCCAGTTTTACCTTTACCCAATTCAAACCATCATAATCATTGACTGTTATAGTAAGAACATAATCAACATCTTCCTCTCCAATTTCAATAATTCTAAACTCTCCTATGTCGATTACAGGTGGTTCATTCATCACATCAATTCGAATATCTTCGTCCATTATGCTCTCAATATGGTGCTGTCCAGAGGTAATTGTCCTTTGAACAGTAATTGCGGAATCTAGGCTGTCTACCATTCGAACCTTCAACAGATGTTCTCCGGGACTCATCCCGGATGGAATTTCAACTTGCCCGATCCAAACATCTCCAACTTTATTCAATCCGCTTAGATTGCCTCCAAATTCCCTCATGTCGACCGCAACAGATGCAACACCATGTCCGTCAATGACTTCAGCATTAATTAGCATAATTTCGCCTCTGTTTACTATTGATGGAACAATTTCCATAGAAGTAAGCCTAGGAGGTTGATTTAGAACGCTAATATTTGCTGAATCCGAATCCGTTGCATCGAAAACATCGCTAACGGTAACTGTAATTGGTAAATCACCGTATTCTAGGCCAGGAACAGACAATTCCACAGTCCAAATATCATCGCCGATTACTCGGTCACCATTCAACCCCTTATCGTTCAATACAACAGATGCTGAGCCTCCAATTGAAGTTGTATCAGCGGTAACGCTGACTATATTGAAATCTACATCAGAAACCGTAACCTCAAGGAAACCGGGCGTTCCACCTTCGCATGTAACTACGCCCTGAGCTAGTGTAATCAAATCCACACTTGGGTCACTGTTATCGTGAACTGAAATGATTGAGGGAGATAATACACGATTGACAGACTGATTTTCTGTTAAATTAACCAGTTGCTCACCCTCTCCAAATTCAATCTGGAATGCTCTCTGAATTGCTACGTTTAATCCTGATAGTGGTCCGTCGATGATTAGGTTACCACTTGCAGTGCCTATCACATCGGTAGAATATACTCCAGTCCATGCAACTGTGTCCACTAGGTGTCCATCCATAGCAACCGTTTCTGCTTGTCCTGCGGTCACAGTCAATGACATCCCACTTTGATGATCTAGAGTGAATACATCTCCAGTCATAGCGTCGATAGGAGCGAATCCGGATTCACGACCAACAGTGACATCTCCAATTCCTTCTTCCACTGAAGGCGCCTCTGGAGAGTTTTGCAATGGTGAATTGGAGTGTATTATGTCACCGCTGCTTGGGTCGGGCCCGGTTTGACTCCAGACCGTGCGAATAGTTCGGTTATCCCAATCAGATTGCTTAGCATCATATGACCAGGATTCATTGTGATGTGCCCCCGCTCCTAAATCAGAATTAGGTAGTGCTGAAATTCCGGTGATATTGAACCAATCTTCCTGATGTACAATGATTACATCATACATAACACCGGTTTCATTTGCTTGAGAGGTTGTGTCTTCTATGGTTCGAACCACTCCAAATGTTCCTTGTGCGTCTCCGGTAATTGTTCCGTCAATGTGAAGGTCATCAACAGTTACCATTCCATCTTCTTGTTCCTGATGGAAATCATGTATTGTGCCGTTTATCTGCACACTTGCGTTCTCATCTTCTCCAGAGAATCCAAATGTTCCTTGGCCAATCATTTTGTTCAGATGGTCAACACGCACGCCATCTTCCCACCTTTCTGTGGATTCAAAGCTATCAAGAGAAATATCCATCCTAGTATCGTTATTTTCTACGATCAAGTCTGCAGTCGCCTCAAATTGAGTATGTGAGAGCCTTCGAGTACCATTGGAATCCCATGTCTCAATCAATAAAACTGCTAAATCGCCACTTAGGTTCATCATTTCTCCATCTTCATTAGCATCGACTGAAATTGAACCATTTGCTTCGATTCTAAACCTCTCATCAACTATTCCGTCAAGTGTTGTCCTGTTAATCCAAGCATCGCTTATGGTTCCCTGGATCTGAACAGCGCCTTCATCGCCGGCGCTTCCAACTCCAATTATTCCACTTCCNCGAGCATCGAAAATTTGCCCTGTCATTACACCGTCAACAGTGGTTTCATTTTTCCATACAGAATCCAAGTCAATCATCATCGAGATGCTGCTATCGGCTGTATTAGAGACAATTAACAGTGAACCATTACCCATTTCCCATGATTCAAGACTGTTTCCAATTCTTTGTTGCCATCCTTGACCATCGAATAATAGAATATATTTTTGAGTTCCATTTTCATTTTCCCATTGTTGGTCCATTTCCCATTGAGAATTCAAAGTCACTTCGTGATCTGCGATTGGCTGGCCCCATAATCCAACATTGATAATTCTAGTAACGTCTCCTGCTTGTATCGTTATGATGTCGCCGTTAGAGATGGTAGTATTCAGTATGATTCGGAGGTCTTCTCCCGTAGTATCATAGATGATTCCAACATCGAGCATTTCTCCATCGTGTTGGTGAGTGACATTGATTTCAGAAAGTTCGACATCACCTATGATGGCATAAGCGTGGTCGTCGGTCCAGTCGACATTGATTGTGATAGTATCGACTTCATTAGCATTGACAATCGGTAAAACCGAGGCCAAAAAGAGCACAACTAGCAGACCNGCTCTAACCTTCATGGTACAATGGTGTACCCGCTACTCTTCAAGACTTTGGGGGCGATGATTAGCCCCAGTGGTCGGAAGTGAATGCGTTTGGATTGACTGGCTTGTCTCCCTCGCGCATCCAGATATTTCCTGCATCGCCATAAACATCGCCGAATGGATCGACTTCTATGGCCTCAACTTCACGGTTCATGTAAGCCTCAACACGCTCACGCAGCTCTGGCTTGAAGCGCCAGTAGTGGATTCTCCATTCACGACCATCCCAAAGAGTGGTTTCTTCGGATTCAGTAGTAAGAAGGTCATAATCTTGGAACATGTAGAACANGTTACGATCTGTAGGCTCTAGTGCATTGTCGATGATTCTGTCGTAGAATCCAAAGAAACCAAGAGCGTGCTCAGCCATGCCACAAGCAACCTCAGGGTCCATTTCCATATCGATATGCTGTCTAATAGCTTCAGTTAGTTCCATCATTGTCATTCCCATGTAATCACCTCGCGCTGGAGTATATGTCGGCTCACTTTACTCCGCTGCGCAGTAATATGTATAGGTCGAAGTCCCTAATTAACCCAGCGATGATTTTGGCCCAATCGAGCAGTTCAAAGGGGAAATCGAACCCGCAAGTGCATGGATGAGCACTTCGCCGAGGGTAATTTCCTCGGTTTGCCGGACCTTGAGGGTCCTGCTGATGTAATTATAGCATCCATCCCATATGAACTCACCACATCTTACGGACAGGGAACTGCGGGTGGTCCAGCAGCATGTATTGAAGCATCAGGCCAAGTAGAACTGTTTGACGATTTACTGGGTGAAGAGCTACCAGCTGGTAGGATTATTCGTACTGTAGAGCCATGGGATGGAGAAGGTTCCACTCTCCAAGAACAACTAGACGGCATTGGTGAATACGCAGCAAAACAGTACTCTAGTGGCGCATTACCGATATTTTTGGGAGGAGAGCACGGAATCCTTCCAGGTATTCTCAGAGGGTGCCCACAAAAGGTTACACTGATTCAGATAGATGCTCACGCAGACCTTCGCGACGAACTAGATGGAGAGCCATATTCCCATGCTTGCGCCATCGCCCGTTCACTAGACGAGGGGGCGCTAGCTGTGCATCAGGTCGGGATTAGAGCTTATTGTCGACAAGAAATGGATTTGATCAACAATGATGACAGAATACATACATGGTTCGCAAAAGACGTGATGAGCCCTTGTACTGGAGCAAAGGCATGGGCAGAGTGGTTGGAATCTCTTACTCGAATAGCTGGCCCAGTTCATCTTACAATCGATATTGATGGGTTAGATGGCTCCTTAGTCCCGGCTACTGGCACTCCGGTCCCTGGAGGGCTATCCTTCTGGCATGTCGTACAAACGATTGAGGCAGTATTTGCAAGTTGTAAGGTAGTTAGTGCTGATGTGAACGAGATCGTTTCACAAGGCGATACGCCATTAACAGAATTTACTGCTGCCATGATAGCGACAAAGGTTGCAGCAGCACATATTGCTAGTTTGAGGTGATTACTTGGCACATGGCTCACACATAATGCTGGATTGTACCGGTGCTATTGGNGTTGAAGGCNNTTGGATGCTTTCNTTNATGGAAAAAGCGGTCGATGCCTCTGGAGCACGACGCGTCCATTCTCACAACGAGGATTTCGATGGCACTGTCTCACCGCCAGGCTTCGCATCGGTGGTTTTGTTGGATGAAAGCCATGTTACTGCACATTGTTATTCGGAAACGGGGTTGCTAGCGGTTGATGCATTCTCTTGTGGTGGAACAGATCCTGCAAGAATTATNGAAGTAATTGAGAAAGAATTGAAATCAAGATATCCCGAAATGGAAATCAATCGACGAAAACGTGTTGAGAGGTTTTTGTCAGAACCAGTAAACGGGGGAGTGAGAGGATTTGTTGACCGACACTTTCAGCATTTTAACGCAGGCGCCTTACGTGACTGTGCACAATCACTTGACAAATTTCTAAACGAGGGCGGGCGTTTGATGGTGACATTAGCCGGAGCAATGAGTACTGCCGAAATTGGGCGCTCACTTGCACCTATGATTAGAGCAGGAAAAATCCATGCAATTACCTGCACAGGAGCTAATTTGGAAGAAGATGTATTCAAGCTAGTAGCGCACTCAAAATATCAAAGAATACCTAACTGGAGAAACCTAACCGAGGAAGACGAAGAGGAATTACACAATCAGGGATTCAATAGAGTCACTGATACATGCATTCCAGAAGAGGAGGCAATTCGCCACATAGAAGAGAAAATACTCGAACAGTGGAAGTTAAACTCAGCATTCCCCCATGAACACCTCATGGCAATTCTAGATGATTTAGATGCTGAAATTCCTCGAACAGACTCTTGGTTAATTGCAGCAAGAGATGCTGGAATCCCAGTCTATGTTCCGGGATGGGAAGATTCAACATTAGGCAATATCTTCGCTGCACACTGTATCAAAGGTGATGTAGAGCGCAATGCAGTAAAGACTGGAATAGATTACATGATGCATCTTGCAGATTGGTATAGGGGTGCTGAACATCCAATTGGCTTCTTACAAATTGGAGGCGGTATTGCTGGAGATTTCCCAATTTGTGTCGTCCCCATGCTTCGCCAAGACATGCAAGAGGATGCTCCACTTTGGGGATGGTTTGCTCAGATCTCAGAATCTACAACATCATATGGGGGTTATTCTGGAGCGCCGCCGAGTGAGAAAATCACTTGGGGGAAATTAGCCCCGGGCACTCCAATGCACCTCATCGAATCAGATGCAACAATAGTTGCACCTATCTTATTCTCGTACATTTTNGGCTANTTTTTCTCAATTGAAAAATAAATTTTTCAATTGGCTTTTTTATTAGAAATTGATTCGAATGTTGATGATATAATTAACACTACACTCGTTAGAAGTGTCATCCACCAAATCATTCCTAATCCACTGGACAATCCAGCAGGGGGAGTCTGGTCCAAGAGGTCCCACCAGTTCTCGATGTTTGGTAAGAATACCCAATACATCAACAATCCAATAATCAAAATTGAGCTAGTAACTAAAGTTGCAATATTCTCGATTTTGTTGACAATTTTCATCATTTCATCATTCGTAAACAACCATTCATTGTGATTAAAGATGACCAGTATTTTAGATGATAATGTCGCAATAAGTAAAATCAAAGTAAATATCAACAGGCCAAAAAGGAAACTTCCAGCAGAGTCCCACGAATTCCAAAAGTCAACGGATTCTTGAGCTTGGGTGATCATGGTGTCGCATTGTTCATTCTCTTCCCAATCTTCGCACATCTCTTCTGTGGAGTCCAGGTTTCCTTTTGCCTGCTCAAATTCTGACTGATAATTTATCATAGCGCCACTAAAATAATAGTATGTCAAATCCTCATTCCAATAAGGCGTTCTTTCTTCTTCAGTAATCGTATATTCGACATGTGATAGGCCAAAATTGGCTTCAATTTCTCCATCATCTTCGGCAACGGTGAAACCGTACCATGAGTTGGAGTTCAACCCGATTATGATTATGAATAACAGCACTGTGTTTATTGCAAGCGAAGTGAAGTTTAGCGCATTGTATTGCAATACTGTGTTGTATTCTCTTTTTGGCTTCGATCGATTAGACGTATTACTTGACCCAATATTACGTGTCCTTTCTTTGATTATATCTCTAGATTTGAAATTGTACTTACTGGTCTTTTTCTTGATGGTAGTTTTTGGCGCTTCTCCCCATTCATATTCTCCGCTACAATATGGGCATTCGAATAACCCATNTGCATCGTCATCCATTNCGATATCTTCTGAGCAATGGGGGCATTCGATAACTACCATGCTACATCTAACCTTTCAGGGGTTATAGTGTCATTCCCGGCACTTTTGGATTCCACATATTGTCGAAGTAGTATTTGTCCTGATGAAGGGGACATTTTTTCCGGTATTATTTCGCCTATTAGTGTTTAAATTTTCAATTGAAAAATAAATTTTTGAATTGAAAATCATCAAATTCATTTTATTCAAAACTTGTATCGAATAATAGTCATATTGATGATAGGTAGGCTTGTGGAAGTTACATGCGCGGGCTTGCAATTTTCCTTGCGGTTCTCATTGTAGCCCCAACGCTAGTTACGGCTGAACCAAATTGGCCAGGTGAACCAGTAGACAATCACATCTACATGTCTTGGGCTGCACTAACCCAAGAGTTGAATGATTGGTCAAACGATAATCCAGACATTGTAATGTTCTCAAGTATTGGTCAATCGTTCTTAGGCAAGGAATTGTGGATGATTGTTCTTTCTGATTGGTCTATGGAAACAAAGGCAGATGGAAGTGCTAAGGAGATTATTTACATCGATGGGGGCCATCACGGAAATGAATACCTAGGGACTGCATTGGCATGGTTAACAGCTAAGTGGTACATCAATGAATGGAATGCACAAAATGAAGAGGCAATCAATGTACTGCAGTCCACTGAATTGCACATCATGATAATGTTGAATCCTGATGGAAACGATTTCGATACACGTCACAATCAAAACCTTACTACCGCGGCTAACCCGTTTGCTAGCGAACCTGTACCTACTGGAATTGACCTAAACAGAAATTACGATCATTTCTGGGACGATTGTTCACCTAGTGACCCATTCGCTCCAGGAACAGGACCGTTTAGTGAGCCAGAAACACGTGCTAATGCAAATTACATGAATGGCGTAGTACAGGATGCAGATTTGTACGTAACCATGCATACAGGGGTTTGGATTATGCTTTACCCTTGGGGTAAATGGCCTCAACAGCCTCCAGATTGGGAACTATTCCACGGAATCCGAGAAGACGTGCACGCGGACATCTCGGACATCCCAATTCAAAACGCAAACCAAGGCCTGTATCCAAATTGTGGAACTAGCAGAGATTATGGGTACGGGGTAATGGGTTTCCCGACCTTCACATTTGAAACAGATGACGATCAATTCCTGCCAGGAACATTCGAAGATGTCAACGAAAGGCTCGATGAAGAGCTTGATGTAATGCGATACCTGATCAATAATATCTGGTATTGGAGGGCACGTCTTGTTGTTGAGTCCTTCAGTATTGATGACGAAGTAGTAACATTCACTGTTAACAATATGGGCCGTGCAAGCACCCAAAACGCCACGCTGCAGTACATCGATGGGGACAAAATACTTTGGGAATCTGACAATTTTACGGCTAATGCATCCAGTAAGACTACCGTGAAAACCGGAGGTTTTGATTACGATGGTGGCGAATGGCGACTATCCTACCAGAAGCGTGTTGTTCACTCATCACAATGGGTGAATGAGAGCGTGAGTATTAGCCCATCGTCAACCAGTTTCTTTTCACAATCCGTTGAAACATTGGTTTGGATCTTACAAGCCGGNGCAGTTCCGCTGTTNGTAGTAGCATTTGCATTCTGGTGGTCTAGAGAAGAAAAACCGTTTGATTTGGATGACGATGCTCCTTTGGAAGCAGAACTTCTTGAATGAGCCGGATAATGCGCATCTTCAAGTGCCACATACTTCTGGAATGATTAGGTGAGCCAATGCAGGTATCAGTAAACACCAACGACAACATTAACGGAACACTCGTTCTTCCTTTGTGGCAAGATAGCGATTCAATGGCAGAAGGTAGCGAAGCTGGGGTTCCAAGAAGCCTAAAAAATCAGATTGAAACAATCCTAGCAGCTGGAGATTTCAAAGCAAAGTCAGGAACAGCAATGACTCTCGCTGGTACCGATGGCGGTAAGGCAATGCTAATCGGCTTAGGAAAGGCAGATGGCGCAACTCTACAGTCTATGAGAGAAGCCGGCGCAAAGGTTACTGCGAGTCTTTCCAAGATTCATGGCAAAACTATCACCGTCAAGTTCTCCGGTATGGAGGGCGACGACATGGGAGCTTTCGTTGAAGGTATGATTCTCAGAGATTATTCATATGACAAGTACAAGTCAAAGGATGACGANGACGACTCTGANGANAGCGAAATTCACGCACACGTGACTTGTGAAGCAGAGAAGATTGAGGATTTGCATAAGTCTGCAAATCTGTCCCTAGCAGTAGCATCCGGAGTTTATCTGGCTAGAGATTTAGGAAATGCTCCACCAAATGATCTGTACCCAATGGCATTCGCTGAGCAAGCAATCGAATTCGGCAAAGAACATGACAATGTAAAGGTCACAATCATCAACTACGAACAAGCTATCTCCATGGGGATGGGCGGTCTTGTTGGAGTAGGAATGGGNTCTGCAAGAAAGCCATGTATGGTAATCTTCGAAATCAACCCAGATATGCCTGGTCCAAGTCCGTGTGTCGTTGGAAAGGGTATCACATTCGATACAGGTGGTATCTCACTAAAGCCACCGCCCTCAATGGACGAAATGAAGTACGACATGCACGGCTCTGCAACAACTTTCGGTGTAATGCAAGCATTAGTCGCTAGCGGCCACAAGGAGAGAGTAATCGGAGTTACATGCATGGCAGAAAACATGCCATCTTCCAACGCTCAACGCCCGGGTGACGTAATCAAGACATACTCAGGCAAGACTGTTGAAGTTCTGAANACAGATGCTGAAGGAAGACTCGTTCTATCTGATGGACTGTGGTACACAGGAACTCATCTGAACCCGTCTTACATTATCGATTTGGCAACTCTAACCGGAGCTTGTGTCGTTGCACTAGGCCACGAAGCAAGCGGTCTATGGTCCAATGATGATGATTTGAGAAACAAGATCAAGGAAGCAGGAGAGCACTGTGGAGAAATCGCTTGGCCTATGCCATTGTTCAAGGCTTTCGAGAAGGAAATGACCGATTCAAAGATTGCAGATGTTCGCAACCTTGGTGCTGGTCGCTGGGGTGGCTCAAACACCGCAGCAGCTTTCCTAAAGCAATTCATTCCGAACAAGGATGGAACCGATGAACAGATTCCTTGGGCTCACCTAGANATTGCTGGAACAGCATGGGGTGCTAAGACTAACAAGTTAGTCAAGACCGGTGCAACTGGAGTCCATGTCAGGACTATCCACCACTTGATTACTGGTCAGTAATTATTGGCTAAATTGCTTGATTGCATCACGAGTGATGTCGATTACTAGGTCGACTTCTTCGCTTGTAATGTTGAAGTGAGGCGTGTACCTTAGAGCGTTTATTCCTCCGTGGATTACTCCAAGGCCTTTCTTTCTNCACCATACTTCGACATCGTCGAATCCAACAACTTTCATCTTTTCAGGGTCAAGTTCTGCAGATAATAGTAATCCAGTGCCCTGAACTTGAGTGATTGTGCCCGGTAATTCTTCTGCTAAAGCCTTCAGCTTGTCAACGAACTCACGACCTCGGTCACGAATGTTTTGTCTCAACTCAGGAGTGATTCTTTCAAGCACTGCAACAGCAGTCTCTAACGCTCTCGGGTTTGTTGTCATGGTATTGCCATATATTCCTACAACATACAACTCTGCGGCTCTATCGTTTAGTCCTAGGACCGATAGTGGATACTGCCCTGCGTTCAATGCCTTGGACCAAGTTTCTAGATCAGGTCCTTCAGCATCTTGGAATCCTTCGTAGTCCACAACTGATAGTGTTCCCTGCCCCCTAATTCCTGCTTGGATTGAGTCAACAATCAGCATAGAACCGTGTTCATTAGTTAATCTCCTTGCTTCATCGTAGAAATCCCTGTCAATACATTGGCCGGGGTTTCCTTCACCTTGTACTGGCTCTATCGACATCGACTCGATGAAGTAGCCTTCTTCGTTGGCCTTTGCAAAGGCTGCTTGAAGAGCTACAACGTTGTTTGAAGGGACTAGGATTAGATTGTCTCTTTCTGCGAATGTTTTCAGAACCTTGTCGTATTTTCCTTTGCAAGAATGAGAAATTTGTGCAGGTCTGTCAGTTCTTCCGTGGAATGCTCTCTCAATAGCTAACAGTTTGACAGGCTTGCCTTCATGTTTGCCGCCAGGTCCAGTCATTATCTTCGAGTTGACATCNCAAATTCTCATTGCNACAGTCATCGATTCTGAACCTGAGTTCATGCAGATGAACTTGGAGAAAGGACAACTNCCTCGTGTGTGCCCCAATTCTTTNTTCAGNGCAGNAGCNAGNCTAGCNTGTGAAATCGAAGGAGTCATTACATTGGCCATTACGTGATTTTTGCTCATTGCATCAATGATTTCTTCTGGGCCATGCCCACCACCCAACATACCATATCCGCCGTTATCGTGAACTACAGCGCCATGTGACGTGACAATCCAAGGTCCTCTTGCTGCGACCGCAACATATGGATTGATTGTGGCAGGGGCGTAAAAGTTGACAAAATCCTCTTGCAAATGGGACACTAAGTCATTTTCAGCCATCATTAGTAATTCATTGGAGAACTCTCCTTGTCGAATGCCAGCCTCTTCAATAGCACGGATAAGAGTGCTGTCCCTTGAGGCAAAATCTAGGATTACATCGTTAGTTAACCCTGTAGTTTCAGCATGACCACTCGATGCGCGCATCTGCTCTAGAATAGCGATTACATCTGCCATGAATAAAAGGCGTTACAGGCGTATATTCAATATTGTCCTATATTGGTGTAATTTTACACTCTTGCAGGCGATTTTATCTTAATCCGAAAAAGTTTGGTTACTCCATGGCAGAGGAAAAGCAGTCCATTGACCACACCTCTCTGCAGCACGGGTTTTTCCAATTCACATTCCCGCATACTTGGAAGGGAATTGTCCCTTGGGCTATTGCAGCAATACTTTTCCTCGGAGCCGGAGTATTCCTAATAGTCAGCCTCGACGTACCAGATGTACCGCCTGTTTCAGAAAGTCAGTATGTCGATTCCTTGGATGAAATCGATGATGAAGATACTGTGACTCTAGGCGCTGGTTGGCAGAATTCTGGCGATGAGGCTACATTTGCTGTAATCGATGTGTTAATCCAAGAAGGAACATTGGTTCATGGATGGTGGACACCTGATTCAGACGGTGAGAATTGTACAGACCATGTTGATGTTTATGATGATGTCATTTTGACAGTAGTACCGACTTCTGGAGGTGAATCATTCGAGATTGCTTGGTCAGATGAAGTTAGCACTGAAGTGTCGACAGATAGCCGTTCTTGCCCTGGTTATGACGATTGGTATGTTGGATCTGGTGATGTGATTGAGATGTTCATCATCGGCATAGATGGGGAATATTCCATGCTCTCTGTTGGGGCTGAAGGTAATGATCCAGGCGAGAGAACAGAGAGGGAAGATGCTCAGAGAATCGCTTTGGCAATTGTTGTACTAGCTGCTGCATTAATGATGGTTACAACTCCTACATCACTTTCAGATGATATCAAGAATCTAAAAACTAGGTGGGGAAACAAACCTTTCGCGCACGGTACCCCGGGTAATATGAAAGATGCAAGTGGACCGACTAGAGAAGTAGACGAGCACGATTGGGTTTTACCTCCACCAGGACATGAAACGTGGCCTGAGAACCCGTATGCGCCAAATGATGAAGGCTCGCTAATCGAAGAACATCCTGATGTTGTCGGAACACCAACTCCTGCAACCTTCACTCTTTATTCAATAAATGGCATAATTTTCATCACCGCTGCGTTATGGCTAGCTGCCGATTTAACAGCAAGACACAGTGATGAAACGCGACAAATAATCGGTTTCTGGTTACGTATTGGCATTGTTCTATTTTCCCTACTGTGGTCAATCTTTGCATTCCGAAAATGGAAATTGATGCATAATATAATCGATACTCCTTCCAGCAGAGTCAGAAGTGTCGCAGCAGGGCCTGCTGAATTAGTTGGCCAAGTTAGACCAGGGCCTCAAGGCACTATGTCAGTTGATGTTGGCAGTAGTTCTTCTATGAGAGTAGAGGGCGTAGTCAAGTACAGATGGAAAGAAGAAGAATACGTTTGTACAAAGGATTCTGATGGAAAGGAATCATGCAGTTGGCAAACCAGAAGAACCGATTCAGGGGGGACAGAATTCATACTTCACGATGGAACTGGTGGTATACTAGTTGACCCTAATTCTTGGGACAAAGTCGAGATGGGAGACCAACTATATCGCTGGAGGAGCAATAGTTGGAGATGGACTGTTTGGG
>PAJN01000044.1 GCA_002710205.1 Methanobacteriota archaeon
TGCCTTTGCGCGGGTAGCTTAGTCGGCTGGAGCACCCGGCTGATAACCGGGAGGTCGCAGGTTCAAGTCCTGCCTCGCGCACCATTAATCGATTACAGTTGCAGACTTTATGTCAATTTTAGCCTGTCAGTAAAATCGCTGAATCAGGAGAACCCTCATTTAGCCCCCTCGCCGGCACTAACAACATGGTAGTGGTGTCGGGGAGCAACTCCCGAGCGCTTGCAATAGACCTTGCCAATGAACTTGGCTGGGATCACCACTCACTTGAAGCGAGAAGATTTCCTGATTCAGAAGGATACATTCGAATTCCTGAAGAAGCAATTGAAGCTGTTCGTCAAGAGCCTGTTGTACTTGTATCCAACACATTTCCCGATGCTGGAATTGTAGAAACGCTACTGTTACTAGAAGCATTGAGAGATGTCCGAGCTGGACGTACTGAAAACCTCAAAGAAATCGGACCTCAATCAATGGAACCTGTTGGGCCCGGAGTAATCGTAGCCATACCCTACTTTGGATATTCTAGGCAAGATAAGAGATTCCGCCCTGGTGAAGCGATAAGTGCCAAAGCTATTGGAAGATTGCTTTCATCTCATTGCGATGGAATCGTAGTGTTTGATTTGCACGCACCTGCCGCGCTTGAAGAAATGCCAATCCCAGTAGCATTTACTTCGGCTATGCCAGAAATTGCTGTGCATTTACAAGAAAATGTCAGTCCTGATTTTATCCTATCTCCTGACAAAGGAGCGATAGACAGAGCAAGTGAGGTTGCTAAAGCAATCGACTTACCGTTCTCTTATCTAGAGAAAACCAGAATTGACGCGCATACAATTGTTCACAAAGCAAAAGATTTGCAGGTCGAAGGAAAAATCGTTGCCATTGTGGATGACATGATTGCAACGGGAGGGACGATTTGCAAAGCCGCAGATGCTTTGAGAAGTCAAGGAGCAACAGAAGTTCATGCTGCCTGTACCCATGGATTGTTCACCGGAGGCGCTATTGCAAGATTGTCAAATCATGTTGACGGCGTGCATGCAACCTCTAGTCTTTCCAATAGTAGAGCAGTTATCTCCGGCGGGGCTGCATTGGCTCGTGGTGTGCGTAAAATCCTCGATGATTTGCAAATGTAGCGCTAAATGGCTAACCCGTGGTGTTTATATTCGATAGGCCGTGCGCAGCCTTGCTTCACATAAGCATGAGAGTGATTTCAATGAGTGCACACGTGTCATATCAGACCCCTAACGATGTCGCAGACAAGATCTACGAGATGGTTGCGGCTAACAAGAATGGAAAAATGAAAAAAGGATCTAATGAGGTAACTAAGACTGCTGAACGCGGTACTGCAAAGTTCATCATTATGGCAGAGGATGTAAACCCGCCAGAACTACTGGCTCACATTCCTCTAATCTGCGCAGAGAAAGGTATCCCGTTCGGATACGTTCCTAGCCAGGAATTCTTAGCAAAAGAAGCAGGTATGCCAGGCGGCGTCAAGACTGCTTCTCTCGCTCTTCTAGAAGTTTCTAAGGGAGCACAAGAAAAATTCAACGAGATTGTAGAGCTTGTAAAGGGGCTTTCCAACTGAACACATCACTGATTCGGAGGAATAAGAAATGTCTGAAGAACTCGGAGGGTGGCCTGCAGAGGTTGTCGAAATCGTAGGAAGAACCGGTATGACCGGTGAAGCTACTCAGGTAAAGGTGCGTGTAAATGATGCACCTAACCCACGTGACGTCGGTCGAATTATCACAAGAAACGTGATTGGACCAGTTCGTGTCGGTGATATCCTAATGCTAATCGATACTGGCCGAGAAGCCCGTAAACTCAACTATAGGTGATCTCAATGCCAGAACAAAGAATCTGCAGTTTCTCAGGAGATACCATCGAACCAGGTACAGGTTTGATGTTTATTCGTCGTGATGGTACAGTACAGTGGTTTGCCAACAGTAAGGCTCGCAAGAATGCAGTCAAACTAAAGCGAAACTCACGCAAAGTAAAGTGGACCCGCCATTATGTAAAAGGCGGAATCCAGTGATTTTAGCCAATCGCTACAATCGTTGTGCTCAAATAGGGCATGCTAGTGGCCTGCAATGGTGGAATTAGTATGGAGACTACCTATGTTATGGTAAAGCCTGATGGCGTACAAAGAGGATTGGTTGGAGAAATCATCCAAAGATTTGAGAGAAAGGGACTACAATTAGTTGGATTGAAGCAAGTTATCCCTAGTGAAGAAATCGCTAAGGAACATTATGCTGTTCACGCTGAAAGACCGTTCTTCCCGGGATTGATTAAGTTCGTAACCAGCGGACCTGTTGTTTGCATGGCTTGGTCTGGAAGAGATGCTATCAGCGTTGCTAGAAATTTGATCGGCCCAACCAATGGTCGTGAAGCTGCACCTGGCACAATCCGAGGAGATTTTGGAATGGACATTGGCTACAATATGATTCACGGATCTGATGCACCAGAAACCGCTGAATTCGAACTTGGATTGTGGTTCCCAGAAGGAACTAACGAATGGACTCAAGATAGTCAATCTTGGGTCTATGAATGATTTTTGAATTCCAATTGCGAAATTAAAAAATCCAATTGGAGGTTTTGATATGTCAGAAGAGGAAAATGGCTCTGAAGAAGAGAGCAAAACCCTCGGCTGGCAACGTCAACCAATCGTATCAGTTCTCGGCCATGTAGACCATGGAAAAACCAGCGTTTTGGATCATTTTAGATCGCTCGGATCGGAAAGACAAGCAAGCGTAATGGATAGAGAAGCCGGAGGAATAACTCAGCACATAGGTGCTACCGAAGTGCCGGCAAAAATACTCAACGAAACCTGCGCTGCTATGACTGGAGGCAAAGATTTCAACAGCCCCGGATTATTGTTCATCGATACCCCTGGACACCACTCTTTCACCAGCTTACGAAGTAGAGGTGGAGCATTAGCAGATATCGCAATTCTTGTTGTAGATGTTATGGAAGGATTGCAACCTCAGACAATCGAGAGCCTTCGGATACTAAGAGATAAGAAAACTCCTTTCGTAGTCGCTGCGAACAAAGTAGACAGAATACATGGATGGAGAACAGAAAAAGGCCGTTCATTCATCGAATCGTGGAGCAATCAGAGAGAGGATGTCCAGCAACTTTTCGAGGATAGATATTGGAAACTACTCGGGCAGTTCAGTGAACATGGTTTCAATATCGAAAGGTATGACAAGATTCGTGATTTCAAATCGAATCTGGCCATGGTGCCCTGCTCTGCTAAAGACGGAGAAGGGCTTCAAGACCTGCTAACAGTAACCGTTGGGCTTGCAGAGCGCTTCTTAGAAGAAAGACTGAGAGACACCCTCGGTGATGGCGAAGGTACTGTCCTGGAAATGAAGGATGAGAGAGGTTTGGGCAAAACCATCGACGTAATCCTCAATCGTGGTGAATTAAATGTCGGTGATACAATCACATTGGTGGGCTCAGATGGTCCGTTTTCAACTCACATCAAAGGTATGTTCAGACCAAAAGGGATGTCTGAAATGCGAGATGCTGGTGACCGCTGGGAATCATGTGAAAATGCAGTTGCAGCTTGTGGATTGAAGATCGTGGCTCCTAATTTGGAAAATGTCCTAGCCGGAACTACATTGCGTCAAACCAATACTGCTGAAGCCAAATCAACCGCTGAAAAGGAAGCGTACAAAGAAGCCAAAATTTCAGTCGATATCGCTGAAGAAGGAGTCGTAATCAAAGCGGATACCGTTGGAGGATTAGAAGCACTAGCATTTGAATTGGATAAAATGGAAATCCCGATTCGAATGGCCACTGTCGGCCCTGTAAACAAGAGAGACATCATCACCGCCCAATGTGCCGATGATGCATTGAATCAGGTAATCCTTGGATTCTCTGTAAAAGGAAACACAGAGGTTCAACCAAAATTGGAAGGACCTGATGCTGAAATCAAATTCATAAGTGCAGATATTATCTACCGTATTCTTGAAGAATTCGAAGAATGGAGAGACAATACCAAAGCAGAAATGGATGCTGCTGCTAGAGAAAATCTAGTTTACCCTGGCCATTTATTGTATCTAAAAGACCATACTTTCAGGAACAAAGGTCCAGCAATTGTTGGAATGAGAGTGCTTGGTGGACGTGTTCACGTAGGTCAAAAAATCATGAAGTTGGACGGCACTCAAATTGGTCAAATCAAGAGCTTGAGAACTAGATCAAGCGAAGATGTGAAGCAAGGCCACCAAGGTGAAGAATTGGCTGTAGCCGTAATGGGGCCTACTGTAGGGAGACAAATCGAAGAGGGTGACGAATTTTGGGTAGATATTCCCTCATCACATGCTAAACGATTAAGAAAACTCGATTTGACACCTATTGAAGAAGAAATTTTGGAAGAAATTACCCGCCTTCATCGCAAGCAAGACCACTTTTGGGGCCGTTGAAATAAACGCTGTACGTCGTGATTCTTCGCGACTTATGGACGCAATACCTTGAAGTATGGAATGTGCTGGTTGGCTACTTGTACCAAGGGGTGCTATTACCATGAACGCAGGATTCCAAGCAGGAGCGCCAGCAGGCGACCATCGCACGAAGGACCTCATTGCCACTGTATCTTCGATTGCAAATTCACTAATGGGTGAAGTTTCGAAAGTTATCATTGGTAAGAACGAAAACCTTCGCAGAGTTACTGTTGGAATTCTATCAAACGGTAACATGCTACTGGAAGATTTCCCAGGATTAGCTAAGACCTTGCTAGCAAACACATTTGCTCGCGCTCTGGGTTGTAAGTTCAAGCGTGTTCAGTTTACTCCTGACTTGCTACCGAGCGATATCATGGGTACGTACATGTACGACCAAAAATCCGGAGAATTCAAACTCCGTGCAGGACCACTATTCTCTAACATCCTACTAGCGGACGAAATTAACCGTGCTCCTCCAAAAACTCAGGCTGCTTTGCTTGAGGCTATGGAAGAAAAGCAGGTTACAATCGAAGGAATTACTCACAAGTTGCCAGCACCTTTCGTTGTATTGGCTACTCAGAACCCTATCGAACAAGAAGGAACATACCCTCTTCCTGAAGCGCAGATGGACCGTTTCCTAATGAAAATGAGTATGGGTTATCCTGATCGTGCAGAAGAAAAAGCGATTTTAGCTCGTCGAAAGTTACGTGGTAAGGACCAACACGATGTTGAACAGATCACCTCACCGAAGAAGGTAGTTGCAATGCAAAAGGCATTGGAAACCGTTCATGTCGACCCTGCTATCCTTTCATACATCGTCGAGATTGTACAGAGAACTCGTGAAGACCACCGTGTGGTAAACGGTGCTTCACCTCGTGCTAGCCAATCATTGTTCAAGACAGGCCGTGCTGCTGCGGCTATTGATGGAAGAGATTACGTAATCCCTGATGATATCAAGGGAATCGCATTACAGATTATTTCTCACAGAATCGTGATGAAGCCAGAAGCAAAGATTCGTGGAATCACTGGAATGCACATCGTGCGAAAGATTCTGTCCGAAGTTCCAGTTCCTGTCATTCAACAGGGATGATTAGTACTCCAAGAATGCGACTCTTTACAGAGGGGCGCCTACCTCGGGGATTCACGGCAGCGAGTTGAGAGGTGATTAGATGAATCCGTACAAGATGGTAGTAGCAGTCGCAAATCAGAAAGGCGGATGCGCAAAAACGACCACTGCGGTAAACTTAGCAGCAGCATTGGCTAAAGGTAACCCCAAATTCAAGGTTCCACCAGCTAAGGTTCTCCTCATAGATTTAGACCCACAAGGAAATTGTGCAACTTCTTTCGGTGTGGAAAAGAAAAAAATCAAGAAAACCGCCTATGATTTACTAGTAAACGATAGTGGAGAAGATTTGCCCCTGATGGAAGAATACATCATCTCTCCTCAAGAGTTAACTGAATCTATGCAGAAAGCATGGTCTAAACGTAATGACAACTCAAATAGAATCCCCGAGGATTTAGCGATTGACAATTTGTGGCTTCTACCTAGTGATATTCACCTATCCGGTGCTGAAATCGAATTAAGTCACAGAATTGGTAGAGAAACAAGGCTAAGAGAGGCTTTGGCTCCAATCATTGACAAATTCGATCACATAATTATCGATACACCACCTTCACTTGGATTACTATCAATCAATGCATTGTGTGCAGCAAACTGGGTTTTCATTCCTGTGCAAGCGGAATACTATGCCCTGGAAGGGTTCAGTATGTTGATGAACAGCGTGAAGATGATTCAGAAGAGGATCAACCGTAACTTGAAAATCTTCGGTGTTGCTATGACAATGGTGGACCAAAGATCGAAATTGTCGCTTCATGTATGCAATGAAGTACAATCAAAAATTCCCAAAAAGGTATTCAAAACTCCAATTAGAAGATTGGCAAAGGTTGCTGAAGCCGCATGGACCGGAGCGCCAACTGTTATCTTGAACAGACCGAGTAAAAGCGGAGCAGGTGCAGGTAGCAGAGAATACTGGTCACTGACTAAGGAATATCACGAGAGGGTGCAAGAAATGCGCCGTCAATTCGGAGTCGTAGAACATCCGAGATTGCTTTTAGAGAAGCAAGGTCGGTCGATTTGAACAGGTTTCAAAACACGCATCACAGGCAACTATGTGCGCGCGGGATTCAAGTAGTCAACAGTACCCATAGTATCCATGACCGGAGAAGGGATGACCTCTGTGAGTGTAAGTTATGAAGTTAGAAGACAATTGAATACATTGAGAACGATGGACGGCCATCGCAGTGTAGATTCGTTCTTGTCTGAACTAATTAGAGCACACAAATTAGCCAAAATGAATGGTGATTTGGACGAACTGCGCACACAAATGAAGGAAGTCGCAGATGTTAGTGCAGAACACTTAGTCCAAAGATTGAACCTTGCTCCATTCAAGGTCTGAGGTGTTTCCATGGATTGGAGACCTTCTGGTTACATGCTATCCACTAGCGACCTAGTGCACGCTATTTTTGATCCCAACAGTGATGCTGGGAAATTACTAGTCAAAGCAACCATGGGAGAGATTGAACTATTCGCAGCACCAAAGAGCTGGAATGCAATTTTGTGGTTAATCATGAATACTCTGAAAGTTGACGGAGCATCCGTCTACTCCGGTAAAAAACTGGGCGAATTGAAATCATGCTTGCCTATAGTTTGGCGAGTCGATTAATCACTTACCTTGCTTAGCAAGCCATTCAGCGCCATACCATTTCCACTGGTCCATAGTCCAGCCTTCTGGCAGACCTTCTGCTGGAACAGGGGGCGCTTCAGGAGGTGCCTGCTGCACAGGTGCGGCTTGTGCTTCTTGCTGTGCAATATCCTCTGCAGTAGTTTGTGAAGGCATTCCTGCCAATTCTTCTAGTGATGCAGATTCCTCTAGGACTTCCGAAGATTCAGTGATTTCACCATCTCCCTTAATGTCAATGTCGTCAAATCCAGCACCCAAATCATTGCCATCATCGCCAACTTCCATTGGCTCAATTTCATCATCCCAAAACTTGTCTGACTCTACTCCGCCTGAGGCTGACAGCCCTGCTTTGCCTTCCAATGCTTCGTCCTCAGCGCTGCTATCTCCTTCTGCGAATGCAGTACCATATGTCTTGACTAAGGCTCTACGACGTCGAGCCTTTCCGATTCCTGCATAAATCAACAGCAATGCAACTATTGCAGCAAAACCAGCCCCGAGATACGGTAAGATTTCCTTTGCAGCATCCATATACTGGTCACTCGACTTCGCTTCTTCATCTTCTGCTTCTGCGGAATTTCTCCAAGCGAAATAATTCAATGCATTCTCGCCAGAAGCTTCCTTGTCAGCTAGATAATTCTGGTAATCTACGTCTCTGACTCCTTGGCAGGTCTCTGTCTCATCAGTTACTACCAGGGCACAATGATCTTCAACGGTCTGAACTAATTTGTTTGAATCATTGTAATCCATACTGGATCCAACTTCATCATCGTCGGCGTCGATGTAATCTCTAGCATCATTCGGTAAGTCGTCGCCGAAATCGTAGAAACCATCGCCGTCACTATCGATACATCCGAATTTCTCAGTTACAACGTAAGTCAGTGTCAGAGAACCATCACTTGAGATTTCTGGAATGTAAGCACTGGTCGAATTGCCCCATTCGAGTGGACATGCATCTGGGTCATTGCCCTGCAAATTATCTCCATATCCGTCATTATCAGAATCCTTCCATTGGGTTAAATCGTAAATCGAGAAATCTGCTCCGTCTGCTACGGTCCAATCATCCGTAGGATCAGAATAACCGTCGCTGTCAGAATCCTTACAACCAATTCTGTCTATTGTGGAGAATCCATTCACAGTAGGGCATACATCGCCATCGGTTCCATTGACATTGTCTCCGAATCCATCGAAATCTGAATCTGACCACTGAGTAGGGTCATCAGGGAATCTGTCGCCATTTTCTGAACCCGTGTTGTCTCCGTATCCATCGCCGTCTGAGTCCATCCATTGTCCCGCATCACTAGGGAATGCATCTGAGTCGTTACCATCCGGATTGTCGCCATATCCATCGCCGTCAGAATCCGCCCATTGTGAAACATCATCTGGGAATTCATCGGAATTATTTCCAGTTGGATTATCACCAAAGCCATCACCATCTGAGTCCTCTGTTTGTGAAGAATCAAGTGGGAAATGGTCTTGACTGTCTGTAACTCCATCTCCGTCGCTATCTAAATCGTATAGTCTGATTTTGGATGAAGTTGAGAATGTCGAAATAATGTATAATTCTCCTGAATCACCGTATACTCCCATCACCACTCTGCCTGCGGAAGAGTATACGTCATCCTCAGTAAATGTTGTATCATCAATTACGTGCAATTTACCATTCTGGGTTCCAACCATAATGTCACCATTATCTGCGACGTTAATCGAAATGATGCTTTGCCCACTGGAAATTGATGTTTCTTCTTTAGACCAGTCAGCAAAATCATATCTGAACAAGTCGCCATTAGCGCATCCAACAATGATATTCCCATTACCATCATTGATTATCTTTGTAGGATAGGATGAGAAATCAGAAAGACTGGTCTGCAAAACTCCTTCTTGAGTGAATACCTTGACCAGATTATCCCTGCCTCCAGTAACTATTCTATCTTGAGAAATTATTGTCATAGAGGTCATTGCAGTATTGTGAGATTCGGTACTATCACCGGTCTCTGCATTTGCATCGTATTCCTTAGCACGCCTCTCTCCTCCGTAGAAGCCAAACCATAAATCGCCCTCAGAGTCCCAAGCTACTGCATCCACTGAATTTGAGGTATTATACTGTGAAGTTACGATCTTTAATTCAGTGTTTACGATGTAAACTCCACCGGTATGTGCTACTGCTATCTGTAGTCCTGTAGCATCAGGGGTTGCTGAATGGGCGGTCGTGTTCAATTCAATTGACCATTGAGTAATCAACTCACCACTGCCCCAAAAATGCTCTGACAAATTGCCTGTTGTGGTGAGCGTTAGAATAGTAGAGGAGGACGAAAATGAAGTGTGTATGAATCTACCATCTATGGTATCAATTACTCCTACCTCTAACAAATTAGATTCGGCTTCTGCAGTCGGAATTGCAGGTATCAGTAAAAGAGCAAGAAGAACAGCGATTGCTTTCCTCATAACTACCCCCAAGTACGGCAGACCTATGAATCGCTCGGAGTGAAGTGTTTGAGCATTAATGCTCAATCTTCATCAGATTCTAGCTTCAAATTAGTATTTGGAGATTCAACTGGAGTGAGTTTAGTAATTGGTTTAAGACTCGCAGTTGACTCTTTCTCAACGATCACTCCTGGCTTTTGGCCCGGAGCAGAAGACGGAGGAGGACCTCTTCTCTTAACAGGAGTTAGGACCTTCATTGTGACAGGGTTTAGAACCGCTGTTTTTGGTTCCTCTACTGGCTCCACTACTTCGAGCTTCTTGATTGGAACCAGGGTTGAAATCTTTTGAACTTCTTCAACAATCTCTTCGGTGGTTTCTGCAACCACTTCTTCAATTGCTTCAACCTTAGGTTCTTCGATTTCTGTTTCGATGACTGGCTCAATTTGAGTCTCTATCTCAGGTTCTAATTCTTCTACAACAGGAGTGACAACTTCTACCACTGAATCTTCTGGCTCTTCAATCGGAGTTTCAAGTTCAACCTTTGGCGTAAGTACCACTTTTTCTGGGATCGGTTCTACTGCAGGTGCAATAACTTCAGGAGTCTTTACGGCAGGAGGTGCTATTTTTGGAGTTGAAATTACCGGTGTACGAACAACCTTTGGTTGAATCGGTTGTGGTAAATTTCCTAATCCACCAGGCAGATTTAGTCCGCCGCCAATTGGCGCCTTAACAGGTCTAGCAATCGGTTGAGCCCCACTCAGAGCCTTTGCTGCAGAACGAGGAGCCCTCATTCCCGCTAGTCCCATTGATGGTGTGTGTTGTGCTGCTGCTTGAGCCATTGCTCCGCGTGGTTGTCGGCCTGCTGCTGCTCCTAATGAGCCAGGTCTAGCACCTAATGCACTAGGATCGACGCCCATCTGAGGTTGTTGTGCTTGAGATCCTTGTCCAGAAATTGCCTGTAGCCAAGATTGGCGCTTTTCTGCCCTAGCATCTTGAGACTTGAGAGATTCAAATTCTTGCTGCTGTTCTGCGAGTCTTGCCTCATCAGAATCAATCTCACCCTGTACCTTAGATTCAATCGACTCTCGCATCTTAACTTCAGCCATTGTACGGAAATCATCCATTTGTTTAGTTAGTGAAGACAGGCGGTCACGGATCTCGGAGCGCTTGACACCCAGTTGTGCTTCGATTTCAGCACGAATGTTAGCCTCACGCTTTCGCACTTCTATGAGTGCCTTGTTGCGCATGATTTCTTCGCGTTTGTCCAATTGTCTCTCCAATTGAGTTGCGACTTCTTCTTCCTTGCGTGCTCTGAATTCAGCAAGACGTTGCTCCATCTCTGCTTCGAGTTCTAGGACCGTTTCTTCCTTTAGCAAGTCAAGGTCAGTTTCATGCGTGATTCTCTCGTTACGAAGGCGACCATCGATTTCTGACATGATGGCTTTGCGTGCAGCGGTCTCTCTGGCCTTGAATTCTAGTTCTAGACGCTCAGACCAATCTGTCTTCTTCGAATCATATCTGTCTGACAATTGGTCATGTAATTCTGCTTCTCTCTCATATCGGAAGCGAGCCAGGCGATTTTGGATTTCCGATTCTCTTGCGTTACGGTAAGCAGCGAATTCTTGATCCATCCTTGCTTCGAGTTCTGCCTCGATTTCTCCTTCTAATGAGCGGGAAATGTCGTCAACAGCCTTGGAGAATGTCAAATCATATTTTTCTCGAAGGCGGTTCTTTCTTTCAGACAATTTTTCAGAATATCTAGCTTCCAATTGCCTCTCTACTTCGCCTCTGAGTCCTTCTCTTCTTCGAGCAACAGCTAATTCGACATCTTGTCGCATTCTCTCTTCTAATTCCTTAGTTTCAGAGGACAATTTGGATTCTAATTCTTCCTGAATTGATGCAGCAATATCTTCCTCCAATCTTAGGCTACGCCTTTCGTATTCAGCGCGCATTGTTGCTTCTCTCTGCTTCAATCGGAGCTTGAGTTGTTGTTCGAGTCTTGTTCGGATACCTCGCCGTAGAGATTCTTCTCTCTCCGCTAATTTCTGATTTTGAACTTCTTCTAATTTCTCGACTTCTTTGGATTCTAGCTCTTCAAAGCGTCCTTCCATCTCCTTCTGGATAGTGGCTTCTAAATCGCGAATTTTCCTTTGTAGAGATTGGTTGAATTGGATTTCCAATCTTTCTCTTTGGAAAGAGAGGCGCTTGCGGTGCTCATCAGATAGCTGACTTTCCAATTGAGAAATAACAGCGGTTCGATGTTCCTCCACCTTGCGGCTTTGTTCCACCTCAAGAGATTCTTTCAAGCCTTGAATTTCTCTCTCTAAACGCATTTCATGCATTTCTCTCAATCGAATTTCTTCGCGGGTCAATGTTTCTGATTCTAATTGGGACAATTCATCTTCCATCTGCCCTCTTAGTTCGCTCTCAAAGGCTGTGAACGTCATTTCATGTTGACGGGAAATATCGGTTGCCATGTTATCTTGCATCAAAGATATCCTTTCTGCTAGAGCCTCACGGCGCAGTTTACCTTCACGTCTTAACTTGGCACGAAGCTTTTCTTCTTCTCGGAAACGTGAATTTTGCATTAGCGTCTGATCCAAAGATGGGGACGGAGTAGACGTAAATTGTGCACGTAATTTGGAGAGATCTACTTGGCCAGGAGAACCATTTCTCCTCAAACCACTTTGTGCTCCTGACTTGCTATCGCTAGCACTCATAATATCCCATCCGAAACTCCATGGCCTTCTCATGATAGATAAGGAGCGCGATGCAGTCGATACATCGCGAGGCGATTTATACGACGATTGGCATCTGCCACTACTCTTGTTCTTCGAGAGAGTTTTCAAGGTCTACTAAACGTGGACCTAAGACGACGTATACAATAACTAGAAACAGTGATACTCCGAACATGAACATTGTAAATGTGGTGCCTGAGAGATCTTCTGCGACATCGGTCTTTTGTGTGAGTAACATTGCATGGATTACAGCAAATAATATCGCTACAAATTGAGCGACTGAAAGTTTCAATGGAATCCCAGATTTTAGTTTCGACATTTTCCTATCCGAAATCATCAATCCACCGCTGATAAACATGATTGGAAGAATAATGAAGTCAAGGTAAGGATGTTCACCTTCACCGAAACAGACATCACAGCCCCATGTAGTCAAATCTGGACCATATCCTGATGATGGTTGAAGCCAAATCAATCCTGCTGCTGAAAGAATTAGCATTGCATTAGCAGGTGAAGAGAGGCCGTGGAAATATGACACATATCCTCCTTCCTCATGTTGGAACCTTGCCAGACGTAACATTCCACAAGCAATTAACCAACAGCAAGCTAATGCTAGACTAATTGTCCAGATTGGTGTTGCTTGGCCCCAACGGCCAAACATTGCGAATACCATCAATGCAGGAGCAACGCAAAATGAAATCGAATCTGACATTATGTCTAGTGAACCGCCTAACAATTGCTTTTTGGAATATCTTCGTGCGATTGGTCCATCGATAATGTCTCCTAAAGCCGAAAGAAGTATGCAAAGCATTGCTGCCCAAATGTAGTCGGTCAGAACTCCTCCTTTCGTATACGGTTCACCCATATCATCAACAGCAAGTAGTATGAAAAAGATAGCCATCGTTCCTAACAAACCATTTACAATTGTAATGTAGTCAGCAATGCCCATCATCCTGTAAGTTGTCTTCACGAAATCCCCTCAGAATGATACTTTGAATTCAGTTTCACAAGCAGGGCAGGAAATCTCTCTCTCACCTGGCCTCTTGTTCATCCTCAGTTTGCGATTGCAACCTGGGCAAGAAACCTCAATTTTAGGCCTGTTTGGATTCAAAACAAAATGGACTTGGCAAGATGCACATTGCAGATTTGCTGGCCTCTTTCCAACTCCACAGACCAGGACTTTCGAACATTCAGGACAACTGATTTTCTCTTCGCGCCACTTACGGCGAGTGCCTTCGTGCTCAACCTTTACTTGCGATTTACACATCACGCAAGTAATAACTCCTAATCCGTTAGGAAGTAGATTGTTACACTTAGGGCATGATAAGTCGGGAGCAGGTATTCTGGATTCGATTCCAGGTGCTTCTTCTTCGTCCGACATTGCTTATCCCACCAACTTATCATTCTTGAGAGATTTTACGAATCAATTTCTGCGACCAATGATTTCCAAGTTTTGAAGAGTAGCCGATTCCAAATCTATTTCAGAACCGGTCAAAGATGCCAATTCTCTAAGCATATTTCTTGCAGCTGCCTGAACTCTTGGGTTTGATAAGTCGATAGAACCAAGAGAGTTCTCACCAGAAGCACTGCTTCCGTCGCTTGGAAGAGGGACTCTGTCAATTACACACCACCAGCGAGTTCGGCCCTGATCTCTGTGATTCATCACCAACCCTAGAGACTCTAATTTCCTCAGATGGTGGTACAGATTGTACCGGTCCACGCCGACGATTTCCTGCAACTGAACCGTTGTGTATTCGTCTGCTTCTAACAATGCCACGTATAGTGCGCGACGAGTAGGATGCATCAAAGAAGTACTAACCGGGTCAGCATGAATTCTCGCCATCGGGGTTCACCGTTGTGACCTGCTGTCATCCATGAGGCTTGAAGGTAGCGTTTGAATCTGACATTAAATCGAATCATAAAATGCCTTGAAAGAATCCAACGTCCCTTTCCAAATCGAGTAGAAAATATCCCTCATCAATTTCAATGTCCCTCCTGTTCCAGAAAGACGTGCACCATTGATGATTACACCGATAACACTCAATTCATGCACCAAAACTCCGAATGCCAAACTCTCGTTTATGCCTGCAAGAACGAGATATACAAGGAGAAGAGTTACCGCTAATGAATAATAGATATTCCAAATCAGAATGGAATGGGTCTTCGTTGATAGAGATAGTAAATCAGAAATGAGTCTTGGATCATCGCCAGGAATCAGTACGTCTGCTGCATCAAGATTTGCAGATTCTCCGGTCCCAATTGCGATTCCAACATCTGCTGCAGCCATAGCAGCGGCATCGTTGAAACCATCACCAACCATCATTGTAATATGGGTCTCAGACCTTTTCTGTACCCAATTGACCTTGCCTTCTGGAGTCATTTCACCTCTAGCTGCATTTTCATCAACACCGATACGCTTTGCTAGTGCGCTGACTGCACTTTGATTATCTCCTGAAAGAATTTCTACGTTTACTCCTTTCTCGTATAAGGAGGCAACCAATTCATCAGTGCCTTCTCTCAAATCATCATGCACGAATGTGAATAAGGCAACTTGCTTTCCATTCTTCATTAACACGCTAGCACCATGACCTTGCTGTAATGCATTTTCTAGTGCCTTTAGCAATGAACCTGTTACCATTGATTTCTCTGCTCTAATCAATGACACTTCGTCGCCTTTCAACTTGGCAGAAATTCCATTCTCAATATCGGAGATTTCAGTTAGTTCAAGAGGTTCAATTGATTCTTCGTTTGCTAATGATATAACCGCCTGAGCATAAGGATGATTCGAAGATGCTTCAAGACCTGCTGCTAGGGCTACAACTGATTCTCTGCGCCTACCTTTTGCAAGAGTCAAACTGCCAATGACTGGTTTGCCAGAAGTTAGAGTTCCAGTCTTGTCAAGTAAGACTAGATTCACTTTTGATAATGCCTCCATTACATCTCCACCTCTGGCAATCGCTCCAGATTTAGATGCAAGAGAGAGGCTAGCAGCATGAGGAACTGGTGATGCAAGCAGTAAGGCACAGGGACAAGCTACAACCCACAAAAGTAGAATAATCTGCCAATCAGCTCCAGGAATGAGTAACCATGCCAAAACAGCCCCTATCAGCACCAATGGCACCCATATCGATGTGAAATTTTGCAAGGCACCCTGCAGCCTAGTTGGTTTATCCTTGTATATGTGCACCGTTTCGATAAGTCCTGAAAGTCGAGTATCATCTCCTACTGCAGTTACCTCAATTGTTACGGGACCTCGAGAAAGGGTTAGGCCTGCTTGCAGTTCATCGCCCTCAGCAACATCTACAGGAACAGATTCACCTGTGAGAGGCGCCTTATTTACAGAGCCAGAACCTGAAATTATATTCCCGTCAGCAGGAATTAATTCTCCACTTCTAATCTCAAGATGATCTCCTCGCATGACCAATCCGATAGGAATCTCTTCTACGCTACCTGTATTTTTGGCAGTTGGAGTCATTAAACTTGATGAAGAGATTACTTGCATCGAAGTGATGCTGAAATTACCCACGGCTTTCTTTGGAACTCTTCTAGCAGTACGAGGTAGGCGATCTAGGCCTCCTTGCATCGCTTCTCTTGCCTTTACGAGTGCTTCATTTTCCATGTGTTCCGTCCATGAAACCAAAATCAAAACCATCAGTGCCTCTTCCCAAGCCTGCAGAAAAGAAGCGCCAATCACTGCTAAGGATGTCAGGACTTGGAAGCCAAATTGCCTATTTCGCACTGAAGCCCATGCTTTAGAGAACATCTTTACTCCACCGAGGGAAACTCCAATCAATCCGATTGAGCCAATTACCCATGGATTTTCTACGCCCATAAATTCAGTAACAAGCATAACTACTAGCATCAGAAATGCGATCCCTGAAGTAATCATTCTCCACTGACCTGGGGTAACTGTGTTTATTTTCTCTGGAATTAGTTTGAAGTCGCCACCAATCACATCTTTCAAAGATTCATCCATTGCAATTTGCATTTCTTTGGAAAGATTCGGAACTGTTTGGATTTTTATGTTTCCTTCTCTGTCCACATCACATTCCAGTATTCCAGGTTGACGCCTAAAGATCCTTGGTAGTGCTTTTACAGGCACTGAATGCCTTGCAGCAATCCCACTTGATTTCACTCCTGAAATTTGCATATACGGAACGTCAGGAGGATTTCCTAGTGAACGTAAAACTGCAGATGCCTCTGAAAGATTACCTTTCTCAAAATCCACATCTATTGTTACGGTTCCATCAGTAGCGCTAACCAGTGAAGAGTTGACATGCCCGAGACGATTCAGAGCACTCATAGCCTCTGCAGCACAATGTGGACAATCCATATCTTGAATTGGCCAGGATATGCTTTGTTTACCGCTGTATTCAGCAACAACTTGCATATCGAGCGATTCTGTATCTTCAGGAACTATGCTATCGAATAGTGGTTTGAGATTTTTTGATAATGGCTTGCGTGACTTACGGGCCTTGACTTCGGGCAAAGGAGATGACAAGTCCTCTAGGGACAGGAACTCTTCACCATCTTCCTGCATATTTACTCCTGACAATTCATCAGTCAAGAAGACTACTATCGCAAGCGTATTGAATAAAACCCGCTAGCGACAATTATGCAATGGATTCCTAGTGGGTGGATGCCGAAGGCTATTGCAGTCGATATTGATGGCACAATTACCGACTATAACAAGAAATTACACCTAGATGCAATACAATCTCTGCGACGCCTAGAGGAAGCTGGAATCCCTATTATTCTCGCAACTGGAAATGTCAGAGCGATTACCTATGGATTATGGAGATTCATTGGAGCAAGTGGACCAATGGTGTGTGAAAATGGAGGCGTTGTGTGGCATCCCGATTGGAATGGTCCGATTGTTCGTGCCGATGGAGAAAGAGCCAGAGAATGTGCAACAAAAATGGCACAAGACATAGAAATCGACCCTAAAGGAATCACGACAAATGCATGGAGAGAATCTGAATGGTGTTTATTTGCAGACGAGGACTTGGATGCCGTCAATAATTGGGTTTCAAATTCCATTTATTCAGATCTATCTGTAGTTCGCACAGGTTTTGCAATTCACTTGATGGAACCACATCTATCAAAGGGAGAAGGGCTCAAAGTGGCATTAGAAAAGATGGGATTATCTCCAGAGGATGTTCTTGCCGTAGGAGATGCTCCTAACGATATTCCAATGTTTCAACTGGTTGGCCATTCAGTCGCAGTAGGTGGATGTTTTGACTCACTTGCTGCAGTTGCAAAGGTGATTTCTCCTCACCCACATGGAGATACATTTGCTCCTTTAGTCGATGCAATACTCAAGGCCAATTAGGCAATTGAGTTGGAGTGCCGGAGGTAGGATTTGAACCTACGAAGCATTTCGCAGCGCATCTTGAGTGCGCCCCCTTTGACCACTCGGGTACTCCGGCTTGAGCCAGCCGCAGAGTTCATCAAACATCATTCTTCCTCATCGAAAGAGAACTGATTACTCCTACGAGAATTAGCAATGAATAGTAATATTCCAGCTATGAAAACCGACAAAACCGATAGACCGAGAAGCGTTGTCTGGGAATTAGAATCATCATCAGTCCTGACTTGAACATTTGAAATTGGCACTAGTGTCAAATCTTGGCCGTCAAGTTGTAAATGCAAGCCAAGGTCGCCCTCTTGCCAAGCTTCAACCTCGAAAGTATGTACAAATTCCATGTTCACGAGTAATGTGAAATTGATCGTTTCCAACTCTTTGCCATTTCCATCAACTAATGTTAGATTAGATTGTCCTTCAAGCAAACCGATATTCTGTATTCTACATTGTATGGAAATAATATCTCCAACTTCTGGCCTGTAGGGAGTAGTGATTATCTCATCCAATTCCGGCTCATAAGCAATCCAACGAATAATCGTCTCAATGGGTTCCACATTGCTTGTACCTATGCCGATAATCGAGCGGCCTGAAGCATCTGAGCCGTCAAACCAGACCATCAAGAAATCTCCTTTTTGTAATTCTGAAGAGGTGTTCATATCGATAATTGCTGAATATAAATTCGACCTCACGCTCTGGAATTCTACGGGAATAGATGCGGTACCCTGTGAGTTTTCTACTATCCTTCCTTGACGCACATAATTCCAATTCATGGTTAATGGGTCTGAATTTAGACCGTGATCATCCGTCATTGTGACCTTGATTTGTACTTGGCCTAACTCATCAGAATCAATGGTCACTAAATGACCACTTGATACGACAATTGTTGGGGATGTATCATCGATTACTATATCGATGTCATCTCCAATTGTGGTATGATTATACACACTACTCAACTCAACTAGCACTTTTATTTGAGACCCGTATAGTGCTGAATCGAAAACTATCCTATTTGTTGAGGTGCCATCACTATTCAGAGAATTGGTTGACTGTGTCGAGCCATTATTTCCGATTAGTTCAATTGTATATGTCGTACTGAAAGGAAGGTTTTCAGCAGGGATATCATAACCCATATGGAAAGCTGTAATTTCTATGTCAACAATATCTTGGCCGTGAATATATGCTACATTATCGATGAACTCACCGATTGGTGCTACCTTGTCTACAGCATCTACAATTTGTAATTCGATACCGCTGTGTAGTGACCAAGATTGAACACTAATTGATGTGAATAACGCATCCAGCGGTGCGTTTTCATCCCACAGACTTAGAGATGGAATGTTAGTTATCCCAGCCAGTTCTTCATCCAAGTCCCATCTAAGTTCGAAATCAAAATACACATCCCAAGTGTTGGTTTGCCATCTCTGTATTGCTTCAATCGTTGGTGGCTTAATGAAACATCCAACATCATGGGCAATTTCTCCACTCCAAGGCGTCCACTCTATCCAACACATACCTTCATCTTTGGAAAGAACAAGTCTCATCAGATCTATCGATTCAATTCCGTTTTCATCAGAGACGGTGAAATTGAATGAATGGGTGTTTCCTGGTAATAATTCCTCATCTATTCTGTCGAGGCCGATTGATTCTCCGTTGATCCATGTCGAGTATCTCGGCTGAACATGGATTCGCGCATACGGTTGTTCTGAATCGCCTCCACCAATTACAGAGTTACCCGCTAAATCGGTGCCGGAAATGTAAACATCGAGCCAACCTACTTCTTCAGTAGCTAATGGAATGCTAGATTCATCGATTAATGGTAAATCAATAATGGCGTATGTCGCACCAATTGGCGTAAGGAAATCAATTGATTCCCATGCTCTTCCGCTTCTATTGTAGAACAATTCCATTTTTGCTGGAAGGCCGTTATCATCTGAGATTTCCAATTGTAAAGGAATATCTTGCCCAGGGTGCCATACGTGCCCGTCAGCAAGTTGGTTTCCTCCTGGCGCGTCGATTTCTAGTGAAATCACCTCTGAATTTATCACGTCGAGAACAAACCTGATTTGTTGTGTACTAGATGTCACATCATCGGCTGTATCTGCTTGTACATCTCCGATATTTTGTAATAGAGCTACAATAGTCAATTCTGAGGTGCTCAATTCTGTATCGTTTGGCGTAGTTATAGTAGAATTAAAGTTCCCGTTGGAATCAATATCGACAGACTTGCTAGACAGAATTTGTTCTCCGTTCAGCAATTGAAGAACTACATCAACATCATCTGATGAAGGATTGACACCGTCTAAACCGGAATACCTCACCTCTCCAGAAATTACGATCTCTTTGTCCCCCATTACATTAAACGGCCACAATGGATTCGAAAAGTCGTGTAACGCTCGGTTATCAGACCATGCATTCAATGAAATAACTTCTAGATCATTTGTAGATGCTGCATGCTGTGCAGAACCAGATACTGCCATAACAGGCCCTAATGTCATTCCATCAACATTCGAAGCTGTAGCAAACCAATAGAGTCGAGCATTGTCATCTAACAACCATTTGCCTTGCAGCGACCAAGTTACATTCTTCCCATCCCAAGAACTGTTTGCTGAGTCTAGAGCAAGAACCCCCGCTCCTAAATTCTGTAGGAATCTCCCCCCCGAGTCTAAATTATCCAATGTAAGTTCAGCGATTGTGTCATCGATGCTTTGACTTGTAGAAATCTTGAGTTTGATCGAGTCTAAGGCCGGAGAATTCGCTAGAATTTCATGGCTGGATGTTGCGGTTTGAATCAAACCTGGTCTGAAGGTTTGTTGTGGTAAATCAATCCACGCGTCGATTATTGATTTCTCATGTGTTATCTCGCCATCAAAGATAATGCCTCCAATATCAGATGAAATTTTTACTGGCATAGTAGAGGTCAAATCTTGGTTTGGAGCAAATAATCCTGATAATGAAGAGTTAATGCTAACAGATTGCTTGAATCCTGAAATATAACTCAATGAGAGTAGTTTGAAAGCGGTTGATTCGTTTGCAGTGAAATGGAATGTATACTCGGTCATGTAATGCGATATTCCTGAGTTTTCAAACCAAACATAGTCCTCACTCAATAACGGATTTTCTGAACCATTAGTAATGAAATTTAGTGCCCCATTGTAGCAGTTTGATTCTTGTCCACAAGTCCAAACTTGCTGTGAAAGGTTCCTTGCAGGAAGTAGAATTGAGAATTTTAGCGATTGTGAGTAATTCAATGAGAAACCTGACTGGTTCGATAGAGGGGTTTCGACACCGTCAACTTCCAAGGAATGAATCTCGTTCGTATGATGGAATACACCGTCCCAAGCCCAGTCAATTACACCGTCGTCACCTAAGTCGACACTGGGGTTTTTTGGAGCTAGTAAACCAACAGGCTCGATTTTTATCCAATCAAACTCTTCTCCTCCTTGTATCCTAATCTCGAGATTTGTTGCCTGTGCTGGCCCGAAACTATTCGCCAATGCATTTCCACATTCTGCTTCATCGATAATGCTTGATTGAACATTTACTGGTACCGATGGATAGACCAACAATGGTATTCTATCAGTTATCGAACTGATGCGCGCTGAAATGTTGCCTTCGCATTCTAAGATTACATCGCTATATGGTCGCCATGACGGGGTTTCTAGATGCAGGATATATTCTGAAGAATTAGAAGTCGCAATACTTGGATTAATTACCCAATTAGGTAAATTGGGATCTATTCTCTGTAGCATCTCTAGATTGAAATATTCAGTAAAACCATGATGCAGAATTTTTACTCTAGGCGTCATGGTTTCATTTGATGTAGATAATTTGAGTCTGAACTTCAGTTGCGGATATTCCCATGAGGCTATGTCCAAATCTAAGGGCAGGGACAAGTTTTCATGACCTTCGATTATGTTGTTATTAACGTCTAAAACGTCCACAGTAATGTCAGTCTCATCTGGCATTTCGTATAAGGAAGTCAATCTTGCCCATCCAGATTCGTCTGCATCGATTACTGGACTTGTCCATGTTCCATTATCTCGGAACCTATCAATGACTATACCCGCATCATCAATATACCAACCATCTTCTTCCACATACTGGTCTGTAAAGAATGAAAATCGAACCCTCACATCATTACCTGCAAGATGAGAGATGTCGCCACTAACCCGGCTGAATGTATGATTTGAATTTGAAGTGCCACAGCCGTTCGTTACTGTAGAGCCATCAAAAATTCCCATTCCATAAAATGGTGAATTCGGATTAATCTGTGAAACTCTCTCATAGAATCCTGTGATGTTATCTCCATAATGTTGCCAAGACAGCCCATCGTCAGTAGATGTGAATATTGAACCACCATCCCATGCAGCTTCCGTACAAACCCAATGATTGAATGTCAATCTTGCAGTGGCACCATCAGGGATATGATAGACTGGTGAAATCAAGTGAGTGTAGACATTATTCGAATATATTCCATCGAGATTGATTCCCATCCCTTTGTTACCACTCGGCCAAGATGTGGAATTTGGACCATATCCGTTGCTATTGTCAATAGACCCTCTCTCCCAAGATGTAGCTCCTCGAATGTGGTCTACTCTCCAGCCAGAAGGAAGACCTTGTACTGCCTCGAAGGATTCAAACTCTGACCACGGGCCATTATGTCCCTCCCAGTTAACATGCTGCCAATCATTAGCATATCCTGGTACAGATTCAAGCGTATGGCTAGAATTGTCTGTGAAATTTTCTAGTAAGCGTGTTTGCATGCTCGGGGTACCAACTGCTGAAAGAACTCGCAAGTCGTCTATCATTATGCCTTCCCAGCCATCTATTGCACTGCCACCGTGATTGACCGAACCATCGGTAGTAACTCTGAATTTAAGCAAGGTGTTTGAGGCGTTTGTATGAGTTGCTGCCCAATGAGGGAACGGATGCAATAGTTCTCTCCAACCGTAGGATTGTTGATTGTAGTTCGTCCCTCCAGAGGGAATTCCATGTGCAGGAACCCCAGGTAGTGGGCTCATTATTGTCCATGATGAGCCATTATCTTGAGAGATCATTACAACCAAATTATCGAAATTGCCACCTTGGATATCCCAATTAGCCCAGTAATTCAGCTCCAGTGGTGCGCTAAGACCAGATACATCAACTGGAACGATTAGTGTCCCATCTGCATTAACAGAATACTGGCCACTAGCATTGCCGTGGAACCATGCGGCCAATGGTTCCCCTTCGTTAGAAATGTTGAACGAATCGATGAACATACCTTCTGATGAATTCGATTGATTGAGAGTTTTCACATAAAATCTGAAACCTATAGTGCTTACATTTTGAGCTATTGTATCAAGAGAATATTCCTCTTTGATCCAATCTGAAGTTGTACCAGTCCAATTATCTAGAGATTGCCAATTAAGTCCATTGTCTGTAGTGTAATGAAATTCAGCAACATCTCCTGAATCCAACGAATTCCATCTATCAAATGTTAAATTGAAGTATCTCACAACGTTGGGAACCTGCCAAAATTGTGACCTGATGAATCCTTCTGAACCAGGAGGAACGGAGCCGTTAGTACCGGCAGCATAGTCACCAGACGTTGCGTTATTTGGACCATATGATACATTTGACAAATTCACTGGCATCCAAAATTCATCACCTTGAGACGACCAAGATGCAAATTGAGGTTTACTTGTTTCAAAATCGGTCATTTGACCATAGGTGGAATTGGTTGCTAAAGTCAAATCTCCATTTGTGGTTAGATATGATGTGCCGTTAACGTCACCCAAAGAAAACCCTGAACCATCTCCTGACCAAAGTGTGCCATTATCCTCTGCTTCCACCCATTTGGGTTCTATTGAAAATTCGGAAGAAGTGATTGTGGAATTGGTGGGAATAATGAATCCGTCATAAGTTGAATTTGATGGATTTTGCCCGGCGTCGTCTGGTGAAGAAGTAGGGCCTTGCCAAGTTGCTACATCTGCTGCTGCCCATGGGGCTAACAACATCAGAAACACGAGGATGAAGGCTTGTCTAATTGGGTTCACCACTGGTGAACCCAGCGTCAAATGGTTTGAAACTTCGTTTTCTCTGTTCGCAATTTTCTCTGAAGGGTTGATAGGGGTCCCGCGCCACGATGAGAATCATGGCCGAACGGACCTTCCTCAATCCGTCTCAGGCTAAAGAGATTGAAGAACAATTATTCTCAACACTGAGGCAGCAAGTTGGCCGAAGTGTACCAATGCCTCTACCCAGGACTGATTTCTGGACAAAGGTAGGTCAGCTATTGGATACAATCGAAATGGAAATCCATGAGGTATACAAGACAGTGGGCCCATCGCTAAAGATGCAAACCATGCAAAAGCGTCAGGCAAATATTAGACGCACAGCATCAGAATTAGCCAGAAAGCGGATGGTTGCAATGATGCAGCATTCTGCTAGCATGGCATTACGAACTGAAGGCTCCCAAGGCCAAGATCTCGCAGCAATGGATTGGTCAAGACACGACCCTGCTGAAAGAGAGTTCTATTCCAATGCAACTGAACAGTTGAATAAATTCAAGCAGGCTGTAAATTGGAACTCCATGCAAAGAGGTATTGCAGCGGAAGGGCTCCTGAATGAGCCTAGACTGGCTGCAGGGACCACGCAATTAGATTCATTTGTACCTGAAAGTGGAGGATTAACCGGACAAGGCCCTCCGACTATTGCACTAGAAGATGATAACGAACCACTGCCAGAATCAGAAACTGATGAAGAAGAACTTCTAGCAAAAGCAGAAGAATTTCCAGAGCTAGCTGGAACGCAACCGATCATTGAACCAACAATAGTCGACACAGAGGTCGGTCAAAACCATGCTGCAGCAATGGAATTAGCACCTTCGAAGAAGAAGGAAGAAATGGATTTTGATGCCTGGGCTGCTGCTGAAGCTGAATCTGAACCTAAGATAGAAGTTGTAGAAGAAGAAGATCTTGAACCAGTTCAAGGCGAACTTCTGCGGATTAGAGTGATTCAATCTATGGATGAGCCAATCATCACAATTGATGGTGAAATTACTCTTGGTGCTGGCGACGTATTATTCTTAGACGAAATGACCGCCAACTATCTAGTTGAATCGGGTGTTGCTGAACTAGCAACGCTTTGAAGAAATTTAAAAAAAAAGATGAGTAAGCGGTGAGTGGAGAGATAGTTTGTTACTATCCTCACCGCTTACTCATCGGGGTTAGCGCACTGATGCGCCCCTGACATATTGTCAGTTTCAATTCATTGAGCGCATCGATAACTCGATGCTGACCGTATCTGGGATTGGAATACGAGCGACCTGTCTTAGGGCACTCTCATCTTTTCCGCTAGTGATGTCCATCTCTAGGAGGCGCTTGTGTATGCGCATTTCCCAGTGATCATAGGTTTCACTACCTTCACCATCTGGAGCTTTGCGGCATGGAACCACAAGGCGTCGAGTTGGTAGGGGGATTGGTCCTCGCAGACTGATGCCTCCGTTGTCACAGATTGACTTAATCTGGGACGCAACTGCATCGATATCGCGATGGTTTTCGCCAGTTAATTTGATGATGGTCACTGCTGCCATGACTTGCACCTCTCTTCCTGTTGGATCGTAGTCCTATCGGAACTCAAACTCACTTCTTCTCGACCTTAATACAAACGCCAGCAGCGACGGTCTTACCCATGTCGCGGATAGCGAAGCGTGAAAGTTCGGGGAATTCACTCATTGCTTCAATTGCCATTGGCTTTGTTGGCTGGAAACGAACTAAGCATCCGTCACCTGTCTTCAAGAAAGACGGGTTTGCTTCCTTCTGTCCCTTAGAGGTCTTCTCTAGTAGTTCCATGAACTTAACAGCAACTTGTGCAGTGTGTGCGTGGAATACTGGTGTGTAACCAACAGATACAGCCTTAGGAATGTCCATCAACTGGATTTGCCCAACGAAGTGCTCGTCGTGACGAACGAATGTTGGCTCTGTATCAGAGTATCCAGCAACGTCACCACGGCGGATGTCATCAGAAGCTAGTCCACGTACGTTGAAACCAACGTTGTCTCCTGGCTCTGCCTTGTCTACCATTGTGTGGTGCATCTCGATGGACTTGACTTCACCGGATTTCTGAGATGGGTTGAATACTACATTCTTTCCAACGTTCAGAGTTCCTGTCTCAATCTTACCGACTGGCACGGTACCGATACCGGAGATCTTGTAGACATCCTGAATTGGTAGGCGCAGTGGCTTGTCGACTGGCTTGTTTGGCATTTCTGCTGCATCGATAGCCTCGAATAGTGTAGGTCCAGAGTACCATGAACAGTTTCCGGACTTCTCGAAGACGTTGTCTCCATTTAGACTGGATGCTGGAATCATTGGAATGCGGTCTAGTTGTGAACCGAATCCTGCCATCTTTAGCAGACCAGTAACTTGAGAACATGCTTCCTTGTACTTGTCTTCTGACCAGTCAACACCGGAAATATCCATCTTGTTGACGTGGACAATCAGTTCGGATACACCCAATACCTTAGCAAGGAATGCGTGTTCCTTAGTCTGAGCGTTGACGCCGTCGTTAGCTGCACATAGCAGAACTGCTGTGTCTGCTTGGCTAGCACCGGTGATCATGTTCTTTACGAAGTCACGGTGACCTGGAGCATCGATGATAGTCCAGTAGTACTTCGGTGTAAAGAACTCCTTGTGTGCGACATCGATTGTGATACCGCGCTCGCGCTCTTCCTTTAGACCGTCCATAACGTAAGCAAGTCCGAATCCGGCCTTACCCGCTTCAGCGGCTAGTTTTTCGTTCTTTTCAATAACGTGCTCTTCGATGTGACCAGAGTCCAAAAGTAGGCGACCTACTGTAGTAGACTTTCCGTGGTCAACGTGTCCGATGAACACAATGTTGCGGTGTGGTTTACTCTTATCTTCCCATTGAGATCCCATAATGCTCTCTCCTTAGCANTNCGCCGACATTCCTCCCCTATTTGAATACCGCGACGCGTTATNAACTTTGNNAGGGNNNNATNATGNNGNNNAAATGGAGCCCAGTACTTCATTTGTAAATNAGTCGGATTGTGAAGGATTCTATATCCAAATCATTAACCATTTCGTTCCTGACTGTAAAGGTCCATTCTCCATCTTTCCACTGGCTTTCTGCAAAGTGGTAAGACCCTGTGAATTGTAACCATACACAATCTGTATCATCATCGCANTCACTACCATGGCTTCTTTGTTCAACACCAATGTTACTAGTATTGCCTGCTTCTTCATCTGTAGAATTGAATCCGTACAAGTCGATTTTTACTCTGCAGTTGTTTCCATCTCCTGGCACTATATCTGTGCAGTCGCTATCTTCCTTTTGGTAAACTAATTCTCCTGCAGCTCTCTTGATTGTATTTCCTTGATCCAGATCTTGTGTTGCTGGGAAGCTGAAATCGATGTCGATTGGACTGTTAGAAGTGTTTCCTCCAATAGAGAATTCATTCCATTTGCCCACATAGTTGACATAGACGATTGTATCATCTGTACTAGATAGTCCTGCGCCGTTGATTACTGTCAGAGCAATCTTGTATTCTCCTGGCTCGAGTTCTTTCCATTCTACTGTCTCTCCAGTAAGGTCAGCATCGTTTTCTGGGTCACCGTCTCCATCTTCATCCCTTTCGAGATTCAAATCCCAGTTCCACTCCGAGATATAGTCGTCACAACCTTGACTNTCATCTTCACAAGGCTCTGAATCAGAGGCATCAAGAGTGACGGATGTTGTCGCTAGAACAGATTTGCTCGATGTGCTCTTATCCATTTCACAGATGTAAACAACGTAGAAATTTCCTGAATTTACTCCGTCTCCATCACAGTCAGTGTTTGGAGAATAAGACCCTGGGTCTGCAGCTGGCTCTTGAGCATCAGCGTCGATAACCTTGACAGTTCGGGTTTGAGAGCTTGAATCTGTCCCATCAGAAATGGTAAGTGTTACATCATAACTNCCTGCGTTGGAGTACGACCAAGTCGCGATTCTTCCAGTCTCATCATACGAACCATCACTATCAAAATCCCATTTGTAAGTTAGGCCACCTGCAGGCAATGATGCGCCTCCATCGAACTCAATTTCCATATCAGTTCTAATGTTATTATCGGGCTCATAATCGAAGATTGCTTCTAGCTGAGATGAGGTTGATTCTTCGCTTGAAAGACACCCAGCAAGGCTGGCGGACACAAACATCAATACCATGAATACGGGCTTCATCACTACAGGGTGACTCACTCATCACATTCAATGCTTGCCCTTCATGTTCAAGTTATCAAAAGGAGAATAGTGATGTTTGACGATTGCCAGAAAGCAAATCCTTTGCTGTCCAATTGAATGCCTCAGTTACCCTTCCAAAAGCAGTAGCTAAGCGGTCAGCATAGAACTGCCCATCATAACTTGTAACCGGATCTTCTTCCAACCAAGGCTGTATTTCCATAGGCCTGTTCTTTGCATTGGTAACAATGTATGCGATTTTCATTCCAGGAGTAAATGGTAAACCCTTTTCGATTATTGCTNTGGCTGCACGAACCTGAATCATTGAANCCGGATTTGCATAATCTTTGGTGAAATCCCATTGTGCTCTGCGTTTGTCCCACCTACCTTTGCAAGATTTGCTCATAATCAATTCTCTGACTGGTACATCGCCATTCTTGGCTGCTGCAATGGTCTCTATTGCAAGATTGATTGCTNCTTCCGAATCGTCCGCCAATACGTGTTTGAAAATTTCTTTCATCCCATCGGTGAGATAACGGAAAGAGTCTGTTCTCTGTGTCTCATACCCTTTGACCATCATCACTTCTTTTGGCCAGACAACTTGCCCAACATACCTCTTTTTTGCACCATGACTGAAGAATACCGACATTCCGGTTTCAAACTCTAATTCCGCACTGGCCTCACTGAATCGTTCTGCGGTGCTGTGGCCGAAATCAATCATTGCTTGCTTTGGATCTTCTACTCCATCAACCGGCGTCTTAACGAAGATTGAATCGGTGTCAGAGTAAACTACATGCTGGCCTTCTTCACCTAATTTGTGGATGATTGTCTTGATATTCTTACGAGCCCAAGCTGTAATTGATTCTCCTAATTGGCGATGTGTAAAGCGATAAAATCCACTCGCGAATACTCCATAGAATGAGTTCATCAAAATCTTGACNGCATACTGCATCTGATCATGGTAGGANCGCTTCGACTCNTCTTTTGCTTCACGCATTCCAGCCTTNTGGACATCTCTTTGTGACATNAAATCNTCAAGAAGAGTAGGAACCATTCCCCTTCTGCCGCTTTCATTGCGGAATCTCGCTCCNGTAGGAGATTCGTGTATCTGCTCTGCTTCATCAGGCTGGTCTGTGCTTCCTTCATCGATCCGAGTAGTGTAGCANATATTTTTCCCGATCATTATTGAAGGGTACATCGATTTGAAATCTAAGATTGCGACCCATCTGTGGAGCCCCGCCTCTACATCGTGAACATANCCTCCCTCGATTTGTCCTTCCTTCTTATCGGCAGAACCGGTTAGAGGTACACCGATTGATTTTCGGTCTGCCATTCGAATGACCAGTGAATCAATGAGTTGAGATGTGGTTCCGTTTGCACTCGTATCCAAGGCGACTTTAGCCACTGCTGCAACTGCTTCTTTGCGTCTGAAGGCNTGTATTTTGTGCATTATNTCTAATGGCAATTCCGCATCTCTTAGACAATATTCCAATACTTCATCGGGGCGATTTGCCCATTCTTCATCCATCTTCGAAGCATCTACATCGATCTTCTGCATGTCTTCATTATCAGGGAATAAAAGTCTTGAAACAAACTTGAGTGTCTCTCTTTGAGGCCTTAGTGCTTGTCGTGCTTGCCACCATGCATCCATTACACAACGGCCCGCCATGTTCCAAGCTCTTGCCGAGCCTCTAGTTGGAGTCAAAGTATCTCTACGCCTACCTTGTTCGGTTGCAGCGACTCTCCCCCAACCCATTAGTTGTGACCTGAGAGGTTTGTTTGATTTGGCAATCAAATTTGCCCTGTCAACAATTCTACCCATGTCGAAATTATCGATATTGTATCCCGTGATAATGTCTGGATCATTCTGTCTAACCAATTNAGTCAACTGTTTCAGGATTGTTTCTTCATCATCAGCAAAAGTGTGATGAGTTCTCTCACCAGTCCCCATGTCTTCGATTACAGCAGCTGCACAAAGTATCGTATCGTGAGCGATTGAGGTTTCCAAATCGAATGAGAAAATCTTGAATGGTGCGGGGAATGGCTCACAATGTGAAACATCGTCCATCGTAATGTCTAAGCAAATATCCACGGGATGCTCTGTTTGGACAGATTCACCTTCTACGGACACATGCATGGATAGATCTCCATCCAAAAAGAAACGATTCACGAATGGAATGTCTCCTGACAAAATTGTCCATTTTGATTTGAGTGATTCACGTATTTTAGGAACCATGAAGGGTTGAGCAGCATATACTTTCCAAACCGGTTTAATTCCTAGATACGTCCACTTCATTTCTGGACCAGTGATCTCAGTTATTTCCTCGTAATCTTCGGGCAATTGCGGTGTGTTTTTCGAATCTTCCCAACGTCCATGTGGCGTGATTTCAAACCATGGTTTGACCCCTTTGACTCGCAGCAATACCGATTCACTCGTGCGTGCGCGCGCCCACAATTCCATTATCGTNGAATCGTCTTGCGAGACATAACGTCCGGTGATTATTGCCACATCACCAGACCAGCGCATAGTAAATCGAAAGGTCAGTAGGTCAACAACTTGTCGAAAGTGCGTGTGAAGAGAATTTTCGCACAATCATTGAATACCGCCGAGCGGTGGTCGCCTATGATGAGCGAAGCNCCGGTTGATTGGGACACCCTAACATTCTCGATGACCGAGACTGATTTCATGTACTTGACAAAGACTGCAATCGATGCACCNTGGGAGCCTGGAGAAATGCGCCCNTATGGGAATATCTCAATCTCTCCAGCCGCTGGAGTAATGAATTACGGNCAGGGTTTGTTCGAAGGGATGAAAGCGTACAGAACTGCTGCTGGCAGAGTTGTTTTGTTCAGGCCAGAAGAGAATGCTCGCAGAATGCAAAGAGGCGCTGATAGACTCAAAATGCCTCCAGTTCCTGAATCAATTTTCATCGATGCGGTTGAACAGTGTGTTCAACAAAATTCCAGATGGATTCCTCCAATGGGCAAGGGAGCATTGTATGTTCGCCCTCTACTAAATGGCAGTGGCGCTGTTCTCGGTGTTGCTCCAGCACCAGAATACACTTTCATGGTCTATGTCACTCCNGTTGGACCTTATTTCAAGGGTGGAATGTCTTGCATTAATTTGCTGATCAGTGACGACCATCACCGCGCAGCGCCTGGAGGGTCTGGCGGAGTAAAGGCGATAGGAAATTACGCGCCTGGAATGATGCCTTCAAAGAAAGCGAAGGCTGCTGGATATGCTGAAGTAATCTATCTAGATGCAGAGGAACACAAATATGTCGAAGAGGTCGGTGCTGCTAATTTCTTCTGCCTGAAAGATGGTGTGCTCTACACTCCAGAGTTGACAGGAACTATCTTGCCTGGAATAACTCGAGATTCAATTATCCAACTAGCACGACACATGGGCTATGAGGTAGTTGAAACAAAGGTAGAGGCTGAATTTGCAATGAGTGCAGAGGAGGCTTTCTGNTGTGGAACTGCAGCTGTAATCTCACCTATTGGCTCAATCACATTTGGAGACAAGACTGCGACTTATGCAGATGGGGCGACACCAGGGGAGTTGACTCTGAAACTGTATGATGCACTTACCAATATTCAAAATGAAGTTGACGAGGATATCTTTGGATGGGTTCATCCTGTCCCTGGTCTATGATTTCAAAATTGGTTCTGATTAATCGAGATTCTCAATTGTTCATTCGTGTTTTTCTAAACTTGAATCATATTCTCTTTCTAACTCGATGGCTCTTTGTTCTGAAATACCGAGTGTTTTCGCTTGAATTTCCAACATCTTTCGCTCGTCATCAGTGATAATCAGGTCGTTCATAGCAACCTTATACATTTCAAGATAGGNNTCTTCCTTACTGATNTTCAAAACTTCGGATTCAGTTACCTGCGCTTGNATTCTAAATTCGTCATATTGAATTACNCCGTCNTTGTTTAAATCGATTTCATTAAACAATTCTNCACGTGATTCTTCGGGAAGTTTGGAAACTTCTGNTGCTTNCGAAAACTCATCTNNTGAAATCACATTGTCACNGTTTTNNTCCATCNGAGTAAANGCTTCTTTGATTTCCCTTTCATCGATGGGAGCNTCTCCCGTCGTNCCNAATACGCTCATCATATTGATTCCACTTTTNCCATACTTTTTTGCAAGGNAATNNTTNTCTCCGGCCTGTTCCANNATTTCTTCATNCCATTNCTCAAGGTACGNTTTACGTTCATCTGTGAGNCCATAAGNCCTAGCTTGNAGNTCCAACATCGACCGCTCTTTATCCGTAATTTTTTGATCCTTCTTAGCNAGATAGTACATTTCTAGATAACCTAACTCTTCTTTTGTGTGCGATTCNGGAATGAGTTTCGATGAAACATTTCCTAACGNCGANATAATGGGNTTTCTCATCANCAGAAATGTCATTCCNATGAATACNCCACCAATCCAACCTTGGTCGAAAANAGATTCCATAAGTTCGGTGCTTACCAGGAATAGAATNGCACCGGAACCAGCAAAAATTGTCGTTGTGAANGTCTTTCGNAGTTGTTCATCGATNCCNAACATNTCNTTCTTNATTACTGCATAAGTGAACACTATTCCTTCNAATAAAGCAGCCAAGACGACTGCTGTAGGCATCAATGGTGGCANAAACAAAAGCAAGTTCAANTTGGACGCCTGTAAATCCGGATTAAACACATTGGTCTNTAAATTGGGCGACTCTCCGAGNGTAANAATCATCCAAANAAGAATGAGNGTGGTTGTAATTTGCATAGCNGTCTTGCCAATGAANCCTACGCGAACTGCCCTAACTTCCCCGTANAGGTTGGAATCTNCTTCTTCATTGATTCTTTTTCGGGAACTTGTGAGAGCGACAGTTGCCACGATTGCACCGATAAGCGGGATAAACAGAAGAATTCGAGTAAGCGGCCCCAGCGCTACATTTGACATTGTCAATGGATACACAGATTCGTATTCTTTCGTACATGTGACATCAAAGCCCAACGGTTTTCCAGATGCAGTTTTGCCCTCTCCGGAACCAACTCCTTCACAATAAACCCAACTAACATCTCCAATAGCAACGCTTGTTCCACCTGCGAAGTAACTAACGATAAGGACAACACTCAAACAGAAAATTGGGAGCAGATACAAACTATGCAGTCTAAAGGATTCGGAAATTTGTTTGGCCCATTTTTTCTCACTGTAGAATGTGGCTGCGGCCATGTACAGGAAAAACAATTGAAGTGACATGGTGTAATATATTACGCGCGCCGGCTTCAA